>DASWLF010000329.1:0-13923 GCA_036396255.1 Desulfobaccales bacterium | reverse complement strand
TGAAACTCTACCAGAGCAAGAAATACGACCCGGCCCGCACCCAGTTTCACCAGTACCTGAAGGCGCACCCCCAGGGTGCCAAGGCCCCGGAGGCCCGCTACTATCTGGCCGACAGTTTCTATCAGGAGGGCAAATACCGGGAGGCCGCGGTGGAGTTCAACAAGATGGCCGGCCAGTTCCCCAAGAGCATCCTGGCCCCCGCCGCCCTCCTGCGCCAGGCCCTGGCTTACAAACAGCAGCAGCAAAACCCCAATTATCAAAGTACCCTGAGAAAATTGGTCAAAGCCTATCCCAACAGCCCGGAGGCCAAAGAGGCCCAAAAATGGCTGAAGGATGAAAAGAAGGAGGCGGCCCGGTAGGTTACCCGGGGACTGGTCCCAACCAGGCCCAATGGTTTCATAACCTAAAAAATCCGTCCCCTCCCTTTCAAGGGAGAGGGCCGGGCACTATCTTCAATTTGAGGGACGACCCCTCAGCCAGTGACGGTAGCGAGGGACTCCCCGCCTTGGGGGCGGACCGGCTCCGGGGCCGGTGGTCCCGCCTCCGGCAGCCGCCAAGATTTCGCTTCCCTTTCCCGAGGCGCCGCGAGGGGTTAAAATTCCGTTAAATCAACGAGGTAGACCAAGCCAATGTTGCAATGGTTGCGAAAATACTCCCGTTCCTGGTTCATCGCCCTGGCCATCGGCGCCATCGTGGTGGTCTTCATCTTTTGGGGGGCCGGCACCTTCAGGTCGCCCCAGCTCCAGGAAGCGGCGGAGGTCAACGGCACCCCCATTCTCCTCACCGCCTATACGCGCCAGTTCCAAGAACTGGTAAAGCAGTATCAGGAGCGCACCGGCGGTGAATTGACCGAAGAGATGGTCAAGGCGATGCACGTTAAGGAAATGGCCCTGAACCGCCTCATCGACGAAACTCTGCTCCTGCAGGCCGGGGAGCACCTGGGTCTAAAGGTATCCAACGTCGAGTTGCGGGAAGAGATCCGGAACTACCCCTTTTTCCAGACAGACGGCAAGTTCGACGAGAAGCGGTATCTCTGGCTCCTCTCCCGAAACCGCATCAGCCCTGGCGACTTCGAACAGCAAGAACGCCAGCGACTTCTCCTCAGGAAGGTGGTGGATGAGGTAACCTCCTTTGCCAAGGTCTCGGACCTGGAACTGGAGGAGTACTACCGCCTGGGGAAAGAGGCGGTGGCGGTCAGTTACCTGGAGTTGTCGCCGGAGCGCGTCATGGCCAAGCAGAATCCCGGTGACGCCGAAGTGGCCCGCTACTACCAGGAGCACCAGGCCGCCTTCCGCCAGCCGGCCCGGGCCCGGGTGAATTATCTGGTTTTCCGCCCCAGGGATTTTCTGGACCGGGTCCAGGTCTCCGGCGCGGAAGCGGCAGATTACCTGAGCGAGAATTATGAGGAGTTCAGCCGGCCCAAAGTGATCCGGGCCAGGCAGCTCTTCCTGGAGCTGCCTGCCAAAGCCGGGCCGGCGGAGAAGCAGCAGGTGGCAAAGCAGGCCCAAGAGCTCCAGGAAAAGGCCATGGCCGGGGAGGATTTCGCCCAGCTGGCCCAGGCTCATTCCCAGGACGCGGCCAGCAAAACGAAGGGCGGGGACCTGGGCCTGGTGTCCCGGGGCCAGCATCCCCCCGAATGGGACAAGGTGGCCTTTGCCCTGAAGCCCGGGACCGTGGGCCGGGCCGCCACCCCCCAGGGCATCTACCTGATCAAGCTGGAGGAGATCAAGGAAAGGGAGCAAGTCCCGGACGCCCAAGCCCTGGCCAGCAAACGTTTGCAAGGAGACCGAGCCAAGAATCTGGCCCGGGAGGCGGCCCAACAGGCCCGGGGGGAATGGTCCGGCGGCCCGGTCCCCGAAGTGGCTAAAAAATACGGCGTGACCCCAAAGGAGACCCAGCTCATCGCCTTGCAGGACCCCGTCCCCGGGTTGGGAGTGCTCCCCAGCTTCAACCAGGCGGCCCTGAAACTGAAACCCAAAGAGATCAGCAAGGTGGTGGATTTGCCCGACGGCTTTGCCGTCCTCCAGGGAGTGGAACACCAGGATGACCACCTCCCGCCCCTGGAAAAGATCAAGGACCAGGTGCGGCTCACGGTGCAAAAGGAGATGGCTAAAAAAGCGACGGAGCAGGAAGCCGCCCGCCTGCTGGCTGAACTGAGGAAGGGCAAGCCCTTGGCCCAGGTGGCGGCCCAGGCCGGCTTAACCGTTAAGGACAGCGGCTATTTTACCAGGTTCCAGGGTTTTCTGGACCAGGCCGGCGCCTCGGAGGCCACCACCGCGGCGTTTCAGCTTTCCGCCCAGCACCCCTACCCGGCCCAACCCCTGGCCGTGAAGGACGGTTATTATCTCCTGGCCTTTAAGGGCCGGCGGCCGCCGGACCAGGCGGAAATGCACCGGGAGCTGGACCAGATCAGAAGCCAGTTCCTGACGCAGAAACGCCAGATGATTTTCGCCTCCTGGCTGGAAAGTGAGCGCCAACGGGCCAAGATCAAAGTCTACGAGATTCCTTGAAGTTGCCCCGCCATTCCGCCCATGGGGAAATATGTCAAGAATCCGCTGAGAGATTGTGCTAAAATGATTTCTTAGCTTTGGTCTGCCAGGCTATCCCAATTTTTCAGGCAGGTTTTTCGACCATAATTCTTCCGTAAATTTGCGTCGTGGAGAGGATGTGAGATGTTCCAATTTTTGACGTCCATATTCGGCAGCGCCTATTTCGAAATCGCAATTTTAATCGTGCTCCTGATTGCTTTTATCACTCATCGCAAAGATCCCCGCCTGGTGGTGTCGGGTATCCGGATAGTGCGCACCATTATCGTGGTCCTGATTTTCTTTTATTTCATGTTCATTTGGGCCAGCGCCGTCCAGCCGACCCTTCGAGCCATCAGCGTCTTCGGCATGTTGGTCATCAACCTTTTCATGTTTTACAACCTGATGCTGGCCAGGTTAGAGCGACCATACCGGGATGCCCTGGCCTTAATTTCCCGGGAACCGGGAAAACCTGGGCTGATGGTGGATATCTGGTCCACGGGCAAAAGATTTTATTATTTGCGCTACGCCTGGTCGTCGTTGTTCAGCGGGGTTAGTCCCCTCCGTTTCCTGGGCAACCTTGCCACCGAACGGGTGCGGGCCGACCTCAAGGACACCTTGCACAGCTACGGGGTGGAAAAGGGGCTGGCCTCCCTCCAGGCCATGGCCGATTTCATGAGAACCCGCCTGGCCGCTGATGCGAACCTGCCCGGCGAATTTAAGGACCTCATGGAAAAAACCATCGAGAGCTTTGTCAAACATCCCTGGATCCAGGAGCAGGCCAACGACTTCCTCCAGATGGTCACCGAAAGGCCCGAAGAACTGCATTTCCCCCAGTGGATGGAAAAATTTGAAACCAGCATCCGGGAGAACCTCAAATAAGAGGGCCATCCCCTAAGAGATTGACCGCTACGGAACGATTTCCCTCCAAAGCCGCGGCCAGGAGACTAGGGCTGCCTTCCGCCATCCGGGCCGCCACCCACCGCGCCCTGGCGGCCCGGGACCTCCTGCTGAAAGATTACCCCCACTGGGAAGAATGGCGCCGCCAGGCCCGGGCCGTCAAGGCCGAGGCCCTGGCCCGGCTGGACGGGCTGCTCCAGGAACTGGCGCGGTCGGTGCAGGCCTGGGGTGGCCAGGTGCTCTGGGCCCGGGATGCGGCCCATGCCCGGCGCCTCATCCTGGAGGTGGCCCAACGGCACCGGGTCGCTTCGGTGGTGAAATCCAAGTCCATGACCACCGAGGAGATCGGGCTTAACCCGGCCCTGGCCGCGGCCGGGCTTAAGACCCTGGAGACCGACCTGGGGGAGTTTATTGTGCAGCTGGCCGGCCATCCTCCGGCCCACCTCACCGCCCCGGCCCTGCACCTGAGCCGCGGCCAAATCGCCGGCCTCTTTGCGGAGCGCCTGGGCCATTGCGACGGCCCTGAACCGGAGACCCTGACCCGCCAGGCGGCGGAGTATCTGGAACCGCACTACTGGCAAGCCCACCTGGGGATCACCGGGGTCAATTTCGCCGCCCCGGACGGCACCCTGGTGCTTCTGGAAAACGAAAACAACCTCCGCCTCACCGCCACTCTGCCGGGGGTGCATCTGGCCCTGATGGGGATGGAAAAGATCATCCCGTCGCTGGCCCAGGCGGAGGTATTGCTGCGCCTGCTGCCGCCCAGCGCCACCGGCCAGCGCCTCACCGCCCTGGTGCACTTCATCCGGGGCCTCAAGGCCAACCAGGCCTTTTATCTGGTAATCTTGGATAACGGCCGGCGGGATCTGGCGGCGGACCCGGAGCTGGCCGAAGCTCTATATTGCCTGCGCTGCGGGGCCTGTCTCAATATCTGCCCCATCTTTCAGTTGGGCGCGGCCCACCTTTACGGCCGGGTCTACCCCGGGGCCATCGGCATCCTCCTGGCGCCGTTTCTGGCGCCCCGGGGGGACATCTCGGACCTCTGCACCCAGTGCGGCGCCTGCCAGGAAATCTGCCCGGCCCAAATTCAGCTGACGGACAAAATTTTGCTCCTTCGCCGACGCCGGGTCCGGTTCCGCCATCTCCGGGCCCTGTCGGGGGCGGCGGGGTTCGTGCTGGCGCGGCCCCGGCTGTACCGGGGGCTGGCGCCGGGCCTCCGGCTGCTGGCCGGGCCCCTGGCCCGCTCCCTGGGGCTGAGGCTGCCAGCGGAAAGCTTTTACCAGCGCCAGGGTCGGGAACCGCGGGCGGTGATGCCTTCCTCCGGCGAAACTGTCACCCCCTCCAGGGGCCTCCCGGAAGACCTGGCCCCAGGACCGGCCCCCAAGAGCCGTGGGCCGGGCGCCGCCGCTCTCCTGGCACAGCGCCTAAGGGAGCTGGGCGCGGAGCTCCAGCAAGTGCGGGGCACCGCGGCTTTAGCCCGCCTGCTGGCGGCCGCGGGGGAGCCCCTGGTGCTGGAGGACCATCCCTGGCTGCGGCGGGCCGCGGCAGCGCTGGCGGCCCT
This sequence comes from Desulfobaccales bacterium, assembly GCA_036396255.1. Lineage (GTDB taxonomy): Bacteria > Desulfobacterota > Desulfobaccia > Desulfobaccales > 0-14-0-80-60-11 > DASWLF01. The sequence continues at coordinate 8,937 of DASWLF010000329.1, read as the reverse complement.
GGGGTCGAAGCCGCGGTTTGCCGGCGCCCAGGCGCTGCCGGAGGTGGGCACTGCCGTCATTGTGGCCCTGGGAGCCATCCCGGAGACGGGCAGCGTCCTGGTGCCCTCCGGCCGGGGCCCGGCCACCGACTTCGCCTTGCGGGCGGCCAAACAGGTGGTGTTGATTCCCCGGGGCCGGCATAATCTCAGCCTTTCCCAGGCCCTGGAACTGGTGCGGCGGCAGCCCCCGGGCATGATCACGATGCTCACCGGCCCCAGCCGCACCGCGGACATCGAAAAGGTCCTGGTCCTGGGGGCCCAGGGCCCCAAGGAGCTGGTGCTGGTGCTGTACCAGGGGGAGGAATGATGCAGGCGGTGCCGGCCGCGGAAATCAAGGCGCGGCTATCCATCCTGAAGGAGACCCTGGCCGCGGAGGGTCTGGGCCTGGCCCTCATCCGCCAGGCCGCGGACCTCTTGTATTACACCGGGGTCCTGGTGGACGGCTTTCTGGCGGTGGCGCCGGGGAAAGAACCTTTGCTGCTGGTGCGCCGGCCCCAGTCCCGCCTCAAAGAGGCGGCGGTGCCGTGGCCCCTGGTTTTTTACCGGGATCTGAAAGAGCTGCCGGCCCTGCTGGCCCAGGGGGACCTCGCCCCCCAGGGTGCAGTGGGCCTGGAGCTGGACGTCATGCCCGCCCTGCTGTACCAGCGGTTTAAGGAACAGTTATTGCCGCAGCATCCCGTCCGGGACCTCTCCCCCCTGGTGCGGCGCCAGCGCATGGTCAAGAGCCCCTATGAAATCGAGCAGTTGAGCCGGGCCGCGGCCATCCTGGACCAGGCCCACCAGGCGGTGCCGGAGCTGTTGAAACCCGGAATGACCGAGTTGGAGCTGTCCGCGGCCCTGGAATACCGTCTCCGGGTCCTGGGCCATCAGGGGCTGGTACGGGTCCGCAACCTGGACCTGGAGCTCTTTTACGGCCACGTGCTCTCCGGGGTCTCGGGCCTGGCCCCGGCCTACGTGGACACCCCCAGCGGCGGGGCGGGCTTCAGCCACGCCTTCCCCCAGGGTCCGTCCCTGAAGCGGCTGGCGCCCCACGAGCCCATCAGCATCGACCTGGCCGCCTGCGTCAACGGCTACGTGGTGGACATGACCCGGATGTATGCCCTGGCGGGGCTGCCGCAGCAGGCCTGGGAGGCCTGGCGGCTGGTGGAGGAACTGTACCGCCTCTTTGAGTCCGAGGCCCGGCCCGGGGTAATGCCCGGGAAAATCTTCCACCGCCTTTGGGACCTGGTCAGGTCCAGGGGGCTCCAGGACCGGTTCATGGGCCCGGGGCCGGAGCGGGTGAGCTTCCTGGCCCACGGGGTGGGGCTGGAGCTGGACGAGTACCCCCTCATTTCGGCCCGGTTTCCCTATCCCCTGGAGGCCAACATGGTGCTGGCCTTCGAGCCCAAGTTCTTCCTGCCGGAGATCGGCATGATCGGCATGGAGGACACCGGCTGCATCACCCCGGAGGGGGTGGCGTGGCTGACTCACAGCCCCCGGGAGATCACCATCCTCCAGGGGGCGGCAGGCTCCTGAAAAAATCGAGGACACTTCTGGGCTGCATTGGGGGGCCGAGGCGCTGGCCCTGACCTTTGACGACAGGCCCTTCGGGGCCATTGCGGCCCTGCTGCAGCATTGCGGAACCCGCGGCACTTTCTTCGTCCCGGGGAACCACGCGGAAGAAAGCCCGGGCGGGCCGTCTGATTCTCTGCCCAAGCCCACGTTGCCATAAATCGCTCCTTGGGGTAAAATAATGCAATATTTTCCCCGGTTGAGGAGATTCTGGCCGCCCCCGGGGTCGGGGGGTACTGCGTCTTAAAGGACCTCCGGCAGGTCTCACCGGGGGCGCCGTGATGACCACGAGATCTGGCCCTATGAAACGCCCGGCACTGAAATTGGCGGCCCCGCCAGAGCAGCTCCTAGAGGTTGCGGCCAAGGAGGAAGCACCTCCGTGACCACCATGTCCTTCCTGGAACACCTGGAGGAACTGCGCAAGCGCCTCATTATTTCCGTCATCGCCCTGCTTATCTGCATGGGGATAGCCTGGCCGCTGGTGCCCACGGTGCAGCAGTTCATCACCAAACCCTTGCAGGAGCCGTCCGTCACCCAGAAATGGTCTTACGCCATAGAGTCCTGGATGGTTAAGCAGTTTCCCCAGGCCTCCCAACGGTTGGGCCTGGAGCCGACGGAGCCCAAGGTTACCCCCCATAAGCTCAATTATATGGCTCCCTTGGAGCCGTTTTTCGTGCAGATGAAGATTTCCCTGATCACCGGCATGGCCCTGGCTTTCCCCGTCATCCTTTACCAGTTGTGGCTCTTTCTGGCGCCGGCCCTTTATCCCAAGGAAAGAAAGATTGTTTACTATTTCGTGCCCCTGGGGACGGTGGCCTTTATCCTGGGAGACATCTTCTTCCTCAAGCTGGTGTGGCCGCTGATCATCTCCTTTTCCTTGCGGTATGAGAGCGAGTTCCTGTACTCCATGCTCAACCTGACCCAGTTTGTCAATTTCTGTCTGCGCCTGCTGTTGCTCTTCGGGTTGATCTTCGAATTGCCCCTGATCCTGTTAATCCTGGCCCGGGTGGGCCTGGTGGAGGTGGATACCCTGAGACGCCAGCGCCGGCTGGCCATCTTGCTCAGTGCCGTGGTGGCGGCCTTTCATGCCGATTTGCTGACCATGACGGCCATCGCCATTCCCCTGTACGGGATGTACGAGCTCTCTATTCTGGCGGTCAGGCTGTTCGGCAGCCGTCCGGGGCCCGGGCCGGACCTGGAGCCGGCGGCGGTGCCGGCGGAAACGGGCCTGGAGCCGCCGGCGGACCATTGATTTGCGGCCAGACCGGGGATTTGCCGCCCTCCCCCATCTCTCCAGGCATCCTGCCTTTTCCGGGGAAAGGTGGATTAGGAGTGCAAAGGAGGGCTGCGGCTCCCCTGGCACCGGCTGAGGTCCCGGCGACCAGGGCGGCGCCATTTCAGTTGACATATTCCCGAGCTTATCTATATATTGAACACCTTAGCAGCACGCGAGTAGAAGGTCAGGAATGAACCCAGATATTGAAGGACAGGGGAACAGCCCCGGCGGCCCCGCTCCAGCCGAAAAACCCAGATCCTGGCTGGGCCGCCTGCTGGGTGGCCTCGCCGGCTGGCTGGGCGGCCACGAATTCCATTATGCCGGGTTTCTTCCCAGCCGGCCGGGGTTTCTGTTGCGCTATACCCTGGACCCGTTCTTCAACCGGGTCACGGTGAACCCCCGCTACCTGGAGCGCCTGCGGCAACTGGCCAGCCAGGGCGCGGTGGTCTATGCCCTGAAGTACCGCAGCCATCTGGATTTCCTCTTTTTCAACCGCCACTACCAGAAACTGGGGGCCCTAGCCCCGCAGGTGGCCTTCGACCTCAATCTGTGGATGTGGCAGCCCTTTTCCCACCTGGTGCAGATAATTTCCGCCGCGGTCAATTATTTCACCCGCCGCCGAGCCTGGCCCAACCCTTTCCAGGATGGCTATTTTCTCAAAACCCTCCAGGAGAAGCGGGGCTCGCTGCTCTTCCTGGTGGATCAGGTGGGTTTCCGGCAGCGTTTCCTGAAGCCCCGGGAAGACCCCATCCGCCACCTCCTGGAACTCCAGGAGCAGCTGGACTTTCCCATCTTCCTGGTGCCCCAGATGGTGATCTACGAAAAGGTCCCCTTCCGGGAAAACAAGAGCCTCTGGCAGCATTTCTTCGGGGACAGCGAAAATCCGGGAAAACTGCGGAAACTGAGCCTCTGCTTCCTCAAGGCTAAACGGGCCGTGGTGGAGGTGGCGGAACCGGTGAACCTGAGGGAAGTGCTCGCTTCCGCCCCCCAAGGCACCAGCCTGCTGGAACTGGCCCAGGAAACCCGCCGGGAGCTCATCCAGCGCATCGACACCAAGAGGCGGGTGATTACCGGACCGGTGATCAAGTCCCGGGAAGAGGTGTTGGAACTTACCCTCACCGATCCCGGGCTGACCCGAACCATGGAACTCCTGGCCGAAACCGAAAAAAAGAAGCTCTCCAAAATCAAGAAATCGGCCCAGGATTACTTCTGGGAGATGTCCGCGGACTCCAATATTATTTATAAAAATGCCATGATCCGAGTGGTCAACTGGCTGTCGGAGCACCTTTTCGAAGGCATTGCCTTCGACACCGAGGGGTTTGAGAAAGTGCGGGAAGCCGGCTACAAAGGCTGCCTGATCTTCGTCCCTTGCCACAAAAGCCATCTGGACTACCTCATTCTCAACCACCTCATTTATCAGCACCACATGCAGCCCCCCCGCATCGCCGCGGGCAAGAACCTGTCGTTCTGGCCCCTGGGCCCCATTTTCCGCGGCTCCGGGGCTTTCTTCATCCGGCGCCGCTTCCTGGGAGGCAAGCTCTACGCCGAGGTGCTCTACACCTACCTGAAGACCCTGGTGAAGACCGGCTACAACATCGAATTCTTCATCGAGGGCGGCCGGAGCCGCACCGGTAAGCTGGTGGTGCCGAAACTGGGCCTCCTCAACATGCTCCTCCGGACTTACGACGAAAAGGCCGCGCCGGACCTGTGGTTTGTTCCCACCTTCATCGGCTATGATCAGGTGCTGGAGGAGAAGGCCTACCTCTCGGAGTTGGAAGGCGTAAGCAAAAAGGCGGAATCGATGGGCCAGCTGGTCAAGGCCCGAAAATTCCTGAAGAAGCGCTACGGCAAGGCCTATATCCAGTTCAGCGAGCCAGTTTCCATCAAAGAATATCTGGCGCAACTCCCCCCCGGTTCGGAGCCACACCTGGCCCGGGATCACGGCCAGGAGATCGCCTACCGCATCATCCAGGCCATAAACCAGGTCTCCGTGGTCACCCCCTTCTCCCTGGTGTGCGCCGCCCTGCTCACCTACCCCCGCAAAGGCGTGTACCGCTGGGAACTGCTGCAGATTATCCAGGTCTTCTATGAGTACCTTCAGGCCCATGGGGTCCTCCAGGCCGACTCCCTGGAAAATCTCCCCCAGGCGGTGGAAGACACCCTGGTGCTGTGCGAGTCCCGCAAGCTGATCACGCCCATCGAAAAAGAGGAAGGACTCACCGAAGAACTGGGGCTGGGCGGCTACAGCATTGATGAAACCAAACGGCCTTTGCTGGAGTATTACAAGAACAATATCCTCCACTTTTTTCTGCCGACCTCCATGGTCTCCATGGCCATCCTGGCCCGCCAGGGCTTCGAGTTCGAACGGCATCAGATCCTGGAAGACTTCGGCTTCCTCCAGGATTTTTTTAAGAACGAATTCATCTTCAGCGACTCGGACCCGGAAAGCCAGGTGGACAACATCCTGCAATATTTCAATTCCCGGGGCGTGGTCATCAATCTCGACCCGCAGGCGGCTTCTTATACCCTGTCGGCCTCCGGGCTCAAGGAGCTCTCCTACTTCGCCAACCTGTTCTACAACTACCTGGAATCTTACTGGATCGTCTTCCGGTCCATGAAATACCTCCAGAAAAAACCCCGCAGCGAAAAAGAGTTCCTGAAACGCATCCAGTCCATCGGCCAGAAACTTTACAAGCTGGGGGAGGTGGAGCGCACCGAAGCCCTGTCGGAAGCCACCTTCCAGAACGCCCTCAAACTCTTCGGCGAAAAAGGCATCGTGCTGAAAAAATCGCCGGAAGGCAAGGGCGCCACCACCTTCAGCCGCCCCGAAGACGAAGACGCCAGGGAATACTACGGCCGCCAGCTGGCGCGGTTTTTGCGGAGGTAGGGAAAGGATTTTGGGGGGAGGGCCAGGGACTTCATCCCTGCCCTCCCCCCAATCCCCCCTCCCAACCCGTATAAGGGCCGGGGAAGCCGGGACCTTTGGTCCCAACTTCCCCGGCTTTTTTTAATAAACCCTTAAGGGATTGGGGGTGGGGGTAAGGGCTTGCTGCCCTTAGCCCCCTCCCCCAGTCCTCCTCTCATCCCCGCCCCAACGCGGCCCAGGCCAGGTCCACGGCTTCCTGGGGGGTGGCGGCCCGGCGGAGGCCCGCCAGGTCCCACGAGACCTGGAGGGCGATGACCGGTTTTCCCAGTTTCAGGGCGATGGCCACTTCCGACACGGTGCCGTAGCCGCCGTTCACCGCGATGAGGGCGTCGGCGGAATGCACGATGACCGGATTGCGGGCATGCCCCAGGTTGGTGGCGAGGGCGTAGGTCAGGTAAGGGTTGGCCCGGCCGCGGTCGGAGTCGGGGAGAATTCCCAAACTCACGCCGCCGGCTTCCTGGGCGCCCTGGGCCGCAGCCGCCATCACCCCTCCCAGCCCGCCGCACAGCAGCACCGCGCCCTTGCCCGCCAGGGCCCGGCCCACTTCCCGGGCCAGGGCCTGAATTTCGGGACTCACGTCGCCGCCGCCCACCACTGCCACGTAGACAGGTTCAGGCAAGTCTCCAGTCCTCCCTATGCCCCCATCTTGACGGCAGGCATTTTTCTCAGGCTGACCCAGGAGCAGGCCAGGAGTTCCATGGGAAATCGCCGCCGGACCATCACGGTCGCACCCGAGCGATGGCCCAGTACACCAAGATGGCGATGGGGACGATTTCCAGGAGTTGCACCCCCAGAAAGGACAACCAGGCCGGATATGGCGACAGGGGCAGGATATTGTGCAATTCGGCTGGACCCACATCGCTCTTCACATAGGTATTGATTTCCCTGAGGCTCAAAGTCGGCGCGTACATATACGAAATCGTCACCTGCTGAGCCGGCGCCAATAAGGGGATGACGATCTCTTTGTCCTCCCCGGGAAGTGCCGTAACCTCAAAAAGCGAGGCGGGCGCCTCCGCCTGTCGGGGAAACAGAAACTTGAAGTCCGGCAAAATCTTGTGACCCAGGCGAATATTGGTGGCCTCCTTGCGGCCCACATTCGCCAGGATCACGGCATGGGTGCGCACCTGAGCAGAGTTCTCCCCCTCCAGGCTGAAGGAAGACGGTTGCCCCAAATAGGCCATTATCTTGGGGCGCCTTCCCAAGAAGAAATCCAGAGCGGCCCAAATGGGAAAAACTATCATGACCAACAAAGTCCAGTCTACCTGCATCGTTCTTCTCCCCTTGCCTTGGCGTTCCTGCGGCGGTCTTGGTCAGGCTTGCCGGTCCAGCTGTCGCCTTCTAAAGGTTAGGCCGCCGGTAAAGACCATTAGCCCGCTTAAGCGATGCTGCCCCAATAAAAACGCGAATAGCACAAGTCGCCATCTTTCAAAAGGATTTTCAGGAAAAATTCACGGGCGGGGTTTGGCCGGAGCAGAATATTTTTTGCAATTGCGGGACGATGTATTTACATTATAAACAGAACTTGACAGGTCAGGCGGTTGCCGCAGCCGAGGTCCCGGGCCATGCTCCCTGGATGCAGAAACCTTTGGTTATTTCTGGCATTGGGGCTTACCTTCGTGGTAGCCGCCTGCGCCACCGCGCCTTACACCGGCCGCCGCCAGTTGCTGCTCACCTCCGAAGGCCGGGAGACTTCCATGGGTCTCCAGGCCTTTCAGGACGCCAAGCGCCGCTTTCCCGTCAGCCGGGACCCGGAGCTCAACCAGATGGTCCAACGGGTGGGCCAGAAGATCGCCGCGGCGGCCAACCGCCCGGATTACCGCTGGGATTTCGTGGTCTTCAAAAACGACAAGGAGGCCAACGCCTTTTGCCTCCCCGGGGGCAAAGTAGGGATCTTCACCGGCATCCTGAAGTACACCCAGGATGAGGCCGGGCTGGCCACGGTCATGGCCCACGAAGCGGGCCACGCCATGGCCCGGCATGCCGGCGAGCGCCTGAGCCAGTCCATGCTGGCCCAGGCGGGAGGCCTGGGTTTGGGCCTGGGCCTGGGCGGGGTGAACCCGGCCGCCGGCCAGGCCATCATGCAGGGTTACAGCCTGGGGACTCAGATGGGCATCCTGCTCCCCTACAGCCGCTCCCAGGAGTACGAGGCGGACCGCATCGGCATGATTCTCCTGGCCAAGGCCGGCTACGATCCGGGGGGCGCCCTGGATTTCTGGAAGCGCATGCTGGCCAAGGAGCGGGGGCCGAACTTACCTCAGTTCCTCTCCACCCACCCCCGGGACGCCAACCGCATCCAGGAGATGGCCGCATTCCTACCCCAGGCGCAAAAGTATTACCAGCCCCCCCCGGCGGTCTATACTCCCTACGCCTCGCCGACGGCACCCCGGCCCGGGCCGAAACCACAGTCCGGCCAGGAACCGCGGCCCGGCCAGGAGCAGCCGCCCCGGGATGATTTGGAATTGCAGCCCATGACGGCCGACCGCGCCGCTCCCCCACCCCGGCCCGCCCCGGGGGGCGGGCAATGGATTCCTTTGAATAAATAGGCCAATAGGATTTTCTGCTAAAATCAGCTGCAAAGCTCGGGGCCGGGAGCAACGCTCCCGGCCCCAGTTTTTTGCTTAGGGGTTTGGGGAGTTTTTCGTAAGTGTAAGGGCCTTCTGTCCTTAGCCCCCTCCCCAAATCTTCTTTCCTTCTTCTCCCTACGCCCCCTCGCGCAGGCGTCGGGTTTCACCTACTCTTACAGTCACCCGGTTGGAGTCGAAGTATTCCAAGAGCGGGATGGTGAACTTACGAGAGGTCTGGGTCAGGTCCTTGAACTGGATGACGGTGATCTCTTTGTGCTGTTTGAGGAAATCGACCAGAGCCGCCTTGAGCCGGTCCATGGCTTCCTGGTGGAAGTAGAGGTCTTCCTTCACCTTCACCAGGCGGCCCTGGTTCACCAGTACGGAGAGGAGTTGCTTGAGTTTATCCGGCGCCAGGTTCAGGGCGGCGGTCACTTCCTTGAGGGTGGGCGGGGAGAGCTGGCCCTGGCGGTAGAGGGCGGCCAGCCGGTTGATGAGATCCTCCTGGTCCACGGCCAGGGTGACCTTATGGCTGGCCAGGCGCACCAGGTCCTTTTCCAGGGCGATCTGCTTCTGGCTGACCA
>DASWLF010000328.1:0-1525 GCA_036396255.1 Desulfobaccales bacterium | reverse complement strand
TTTCAGAAGCCTATCACAAAAAGGTTATATTGTTAAGTTATTTCTGGGACACAACACTAGTAGGAACGACCGCGGCCGCGGCGCCCGGGCACCGGTGCCCCGTGCACCGGTGCTTTTTTCTGCGAAGGCTGCCTGATACCGAGTTGCATTCAAAGGGAAATCTATATGTAGGGGCGGACCCATGTGTCCGCCCCAGGCGGGCGCACACGCAGGTGCGCCCCTACAAGAAATAGCTTTTTGGCTGCAAATTGGTATGAGACCCCTTTTTATTCCCCCCTTTACCAAAGGGGGGTTAGGGGGATTTTATAAGCCATTGAAATCCCCCTAAATCCCTCTTTTTCAAAGGGGGACTTGATATAGTACTGGTCTTTGAGAATGCTCGCAATTATTTACGCTGATCTTCGCAACCAAATACTAGAGCGCCAAGAGAAGATTCACCGAGGCCCAAATTAAGGTAGGGTGGGCAAGTTGCCCACCCTACCTTTTATTTCCTGGTGTCCCTGGTGTCTTGGTAGTTATATTTTGCAGAGTGTTAACATTAGATAGATCAGACGATGGGTTGCTTCATTTCTCGTTCCCAAGCTCCTGCTTGGGAACGCAAATTTTAGCCCAAGCTCTGCTTGGGGACATCTTTATATTACGCACAACCTACTGAAATTACGCGATTTCTTTCGCCAAGCAGGAGCTTGGCAGATATAGTGGTTCCCAAGCAGGAGCTTGGGAACCAGATTTCAAACTGCTAGGGGCCGCCCTGCCCGGCCACCCCGTTGACCCCGCCGTTGATCAGGCGGATCACCGCGATATCCGGGAAGTAGTCCACGATGTTGAGGCAGCCGTAGTGTTGGTCCAGGCGGAAGAGGTGGTCCAGGGGCAGGCCCAGGGCCTCGCTCAGGATGACCCGGTTGAGGCCGGCGTGGGCCACCACCAGGAAGGACTGGCCCTCATGCTGCTGGATGAGACTCTTGAGGACCGGCAGGGCCCGGGCCCGCACGTCCAGGAGGCTTTCGCCCCCGGGGATGCGGAAGTTGGGCAGGTCCCGGAAGCGGGCCTCCAGCCCCTCGGGGTAGCGCTCAGCGATCTCGGTGAAGCTCAAGCCTTCCCAGACCCCGAAGTGGACTTCCCGGAACTCCGCCAGGGCTTGGGGCTCCAGGTCCCGGCCCCGGCAGATGATTTCCGCCCCCATCAAGGCCCGGCTAAGGTCCGAGGCGTAAACTGCGGCCAGGGGCACCGCCTGAAGCTGGGCCGCCAGGGCGTGCAGCTGCTGTTCGCCGGCAGCGCTCAAGCCCACGTCGTTGTGGCCGTGGTAAAGGTGGGTGTGGCCGTCGGCCACCTGGCCGTGGCGCACCAGGTACAGGCGGGTGGCGGTCAGGGAGCCTTTGGCGCGTTGAGCTTGGAGACGCATTGTGATAAGTTTATCCCTTTTTTATCCGGTTCCCAAGCTCCTGCTCCGGAAAGTCCCGGGAAATTGGTGGCACAGGCGTCTCGCCTGTGCTGTAGGGGCGGGTTTTAAACCCGCCCCTACCTG
>DASWLF010000327.1:0-1794 GCA_036396255.1 Desulfobaccales bacterium | reverse complement strand
TGGCCGCAATGTCCCATGAGGAGCGGGCCAAGGCGACGTCCTAAACCTTACGTAATACCGAGTTGCGACCAATCGAATATTTTTCTTCCAACTTTTCTTGGTGGCACAGGCGTCTCGCCTGTGCGGCGCAGGCTAAACGACCATGACCCGATTTGGGCAACCTCTAACAATGGAAGCCGCTGTAGGGGCGGGTTTTAAACCCGCCCCGACACCAGGACTTTCACAGTAAAGCCTGCGGCTACAAAAACAACCATTTGAACGCAACCCGGAATAATAAGTCAGGGCCTTGAAACTCCCCCTCCCTCGATGGGAAGGGGAGTGGGGGAGTGGGTGTAGGGGCGGTTCGCGAACCGCCCCTACCGGATCACCCCAACCCATACCATCCCCCCTCAAGGGGGAGGGGGCAAAGGCTTTTTTAATGTAAGGTATTCCTGAAACCCACCATCAGCCCAAAAGTTCGATGATGCGGTCCACCTGCGGCAGACGGGCCTCCACTTCCAGCACCCAGAGTGGCAACTCCGCCGCCCACGCCTCTCCCAGCCGGGCCCAGTCCTTGCTGGTGGTTATCAAGGCCGCGGCCTGTTGCGCCTTGGCCTCCTGAACCAGTTGCTCAAGGTCCAGGGGGCTGAAAGGGTGGTGGTCGGGGAAGGTCCGGAAGCCTTTGAGATGCACCCCCAGCTCGGCCAGGGAGCGGGCCAAGACTGCGGGCCGGGCCAGCCCGGCGAAGGCGAACAGCGCCAGGCCCTTAAGGGCTTCCGGCGGCTGGGCCCCGCCGTCCGGATAGCTCCGGGCCGCGGCCGGCGAGATGGCGGCGGTGAGCACCAGTTTATCCGGCCAGGACCCTTTAAGGTCCGCCAGCGCCGCCTCGTGGCTGCCGGCTTGGAAGCGGGTCAAAATGAGGACCTGGGCCGCGGCCAGGGCGGAGATGGGCTCCCGCAGCGGCCCCCGGGGCAGGAGATGGCCGTTCCCGAAAGGAGACCCGGCGTCCAACAGGACGAGGTCCAGGTCCCGGTGCAGTTGGCAATGCTGGAAGCCGTCATCCAGCAAAAAGAGGTCCGGCTGAAACTCCCGCCAGGCGGCCAGCCCGGCCTGGTGGCGGCTCCCCCCGGTGTAGACGGCCGTCCCGGGTAGCGTCCGGGCCAGCCAGTAGGCCTCTTCCCCCACCGCCGGCGGCTTGGCGAAAATCTGCTCCCCGTCGGAGACGCGGGTGACGCCCCGGGTTCCGCCGCCATAGCCCCGGCTGAGGATGGCCACCCGTTTGCCCGCCGCTTGCAGCCGCCGGGCCAGGCAGGCCGCCACCGGGGTCTTGCCGGTGCCGCCCACGGTGAGGTTGCCCACGCTCAAAACCTTCGCCGGCAGGCGCCGGGCTGGGAGAAGGCGCCGGGCGTACAGCCCCCGCCGGGCCCGGGCCCCCAGTCCGTAGAGCGCCGCCAGCCCCGCCGCCAGGGCGCGCCACTGCCAGGGCGCCGCCCCGCCGGACTCCTGCAAGCGGGCAAATAGGTTATGCCAGTATGAGTTCATGTTGGGCAAGGGCTATCCGGGTAAAGGAAAAATTAGGGGCACCGGCGTCCCGCCTGGGCGAACCGGCTGAAAGCCTGTTCCCCCAATGAAAGCCCAGGGCGGGGAAAGCCAGTATCATCTTTCGCCGGTACCTTTACTAAGTTTTGGCAAGAAATCTCCCCCTCCCCTGGTGGGAGGGGGTTGGGGGGATAGGGAAAAGTGATGAAATTGCAAGATATTCTCACCCCCACCCTGACACTCCCCCATCAAGGGGGAGGGAAAGACTCCGTTTCT
>DASWLF010000326.1:0-7960 GCA_036396255.1 Desulfobaccales bacterium | reverse complement strand
TCCGGGATTTCCTTTTCATCAGGGAAATTTTTAGTGGCACAGGCTTCCGGCCTGTGCAGACGCAGGCTAAAGCCTGCGGCTACATTCTTTGAATGTACCCGCTTAACACTGATTGCAAAATCCCTACCGGACACTATTGGGGATAAAAGAAGATTTACCGCTTGGGCAGGATTTTTTGGAGATATGGTGGAAAAAATTATTTCAAAGGGTTATAGTTTTAATACATTATATAAAATGATGGTCACTGGCGGCATCAGGGGGCGGTGGGACGCAACCCCGCCGTCGGGGCCAGGTGTTGCCACGGCATGCTTAATGACCAGCCGGCTTAAGGGGGAGATGAACGCCATTCCGGATGAAGCTCAACTCCAGGAGATTGCCCGGCAGATTCGCCTCGACATCATCGAAATGCTGTATCAGGCCGGTTCCGGGCACCTGGGAGGATCGCTGTCGGCCGCCGACATTCTGGTGGCCCTATTTTTTGGGGAAATGCGCCGCAAGCCCGGGGACCCCTGCTGGCCGGACCGGGACCGGTTCATCCTCTCCAAGGGGCACGGCGCCCCGGCCTATTACGCCGTCCTGGCCCGGCTGGGATACTTCCCCCGGGAGGAACTCCTGACCCTGCGCCGGTTCGGGTCCATCCTCCAGGGCCATCCCGACTCCGGCTGCACCCCGGGAGTGGAAATTCCCACGGGGTCCCTGGGGCAGGGACTGTCCATCGCCAACGGCCTGGCCCTGGCGGCCCGCCTCAACGGCCACGGCAGCCGCATCCACGTGCTGCTGGGGGACGGCGAAATCCAGGAGGGGCAGATCTGGGAGGCGGCCATGAGCGCGGCCCACTACGGGCTGGACAACCTGGTGGCCGTGGTGGACCGCAACCGCCTGCAGATCGACGGCCGCACCGCCGAAGTCATGAGCCTGGAGCCCTTGGCCCCCAAATGGACCGCCTTTGGTTGGCACACCGTCGAAGTGGACGGCCACCGCATCGCCGAATTGCTGGCGGCTTTTAAGGATTGCCGGGCCGTCAAGGGCCGCCCCAGCATGATCATCGCCCACACGGTGAAGGGCAAAGGGGTCTCCATCTTCGAGGATAAGGCCAAATACCACGGGGTGGCCCCCAACGAAGAAGAATACCGCCAGGCTTTGCGGGAACTGGGAGAATAATTATTCCCCTGGCGCTCTTGGGGTCCTGGGGGGAGGAATATGTCACGCCGAGGCGCCAAGAGGCAAAGACGCAGAATATGGATTGAGAGGCACCTTGTCCGCTAAAGAGAGCACCAGAGTCGAATACGGCAAGACCCTGGCCAAGTTGGGGGCGGAATACCCGGATATCGTGGTCCTGGACGCGGACCTGTCCGGCTCCACCCAGACCCATCATTTCGCCAAGGTTTTTCAGGACCGCTTCTTTAATATGGGCATTGCCGAGCAGGACCTGATGGGCACCGCCGCGGGGTTGGCCCTGGGCGGCAAGATCCCCTTCGCCAGCACCTTCGCCATGTTCGCCACCGGCCGGGCCTGGGAGCAGATCCGCCAGACCATCGCCTACGGCAACCTCAACGTCAAGATCGTGGCCTCCCACGGCGGGGTCACCGTGGGGGAGGACGGCGGCTCCCACCAAGCCCTGGAAGACCTGGCGTTGATGCGCATCCTGCCCAATATGGTGGTCCTGGTGCCGGCCGACGGGCCCGAGACCCGGGCCATGGTGCGGTGGGCCGCGGCGTATCAGGGCCCGGTCTACATGCGCACCGGGCGCATGCCGGTGCCGGTGATTTACGACGACGGCCACCGCTTTGAACTGGGCACCGCCTCGGTGTTGCGGGACGGGACAGACGTGACCCTCATCGGCATCGGCGTCATGGTGCACGCCTGTCTGGAGGCAGCCGAGGCCCTGGCCCAGGACGGCCTGGCCGCCCGGGTCATCAATTGCTCCTGCCTGAAGCCCCTGGATTGGGAGCTCCTGGTGGACTCGGCCCGCTTGACCGGCGCGGTGGTCACCGCGGAAGAGCACATGGCCACCGGGGGCCTGGGCAGCGCCGTGAGCGAAATCTTGAGCGAACACTGTCCGGTGCCCATGAAGCGCATCGGTCTCAAGGACACTTTCGGCATCTCAGGGAAACCCGAGGTGTTGTTAAAGCATTACGGCCTCACCGCCGCTGACATAATGGCGGCGGCCCGGCAGGTTTGGCGCCGAAAAGGGGAAAACTGTGCCGCCCCTGGCCCCCACCTGCAGCCAGCCGCCGCCCTGACGGGAGAAAGTAAATAAGGTGAAGAATCTCAGGTTGCAGCCTCACCGGAAGCCGGAGCGCTGCTGTTTGCCGGGCTTTTTGCTGCTGATTTTCCTGGTCCTGGTCCTGGCGGCGGGCTTAACCCGGCCGGGACAATCGGCCCAGACCCAGAGCTATGACTCGTTACGCCTGTTCACCGAAGCCCTCTTCGAAATCTCCCATAAGTACGTGCATCCCAAGACCGAAGAGGAAATGATCTACGGGTCTCTCCGGGGCATGATGAACTCTCTGGACCCCGATTCCTCATTCCTTACCCCCCAGGAATACCAGGACTATCAGGACGGTCAGAAGACTCCGGTGGCGGAAGCCGGGTTGGATCTGATTATCAAAGACAACCTGTTGACCGTGGTCTCCGCCATCGACGGCGGCCCCGCGGCCAAGGCCGGCATGCTTCCGGGAGACCATATCATCAAGATTGACGGCTACCTGGTGCGCAATCTCACCACCCAGGAAGCCGCCCGGCGCTTCAAAGGCGCGGCCAGCAATAGCATCAAGCTGCAGGTGATTCGCAACGGCCAGGTCAAGCCCCTGGATCTGGCGGTAATTCTGGAGCCACTGGGACCGGGCACCACGGTGACCACCCAATACCTGAAGGATTCCTTGGCCTACCTCAGGGTGCGGTATTTCAACGACGACACCCCCCGGGATCTGGAGAAGGCCCTGAAGTCCCTGAAACGCCACCGGCCGCCGGTTAAGGGCCTGGTTCTGGACTTGCGCAACAATGCCCGGGGGACTATGGAGCAGGCGGTGCGCACCGGCTCGGTACTGCTGGGAGAGAAGGAAATTGTCTCTGCCAAGGGTCGGGCCGCCAAAACCGCGGAGACCTTTCAGGGCAAAGGCCGGGACCTGGTCTTTAAGACGGCGTTGCCCATGGTGGTGCTGGTGGACCAGGGCACCGCCCGGGCCGCGGAGATCCTGGCCGGGGCTTTGCGGGACCAATCCCAGGCCACCCTGCTGGGCGCCAAGACCCTGGGCCTCTGCGGCCTCACCAAGATCCTGCCGCTGCAGGACGGCTCCGCCCTGATAATGACGGTGGCGCAATGCTATACCCCCAAGGGGCAGAAAATCCAGGGCAAGGGGCTGGACCCGGAGATCACCGGCAAAGCCCCGGCGGAGCAGACTGAGAAAAAGCTCTCCAAGCCGGTGGCCATAGAAGAGGACCCCTGGGTACTGCAGGCGGTGGATATCTTAACCATCGGCAAACCTCCCCAGGTGGCAAAAAAAGAAGAAGGTTAGCAGCGGGCCGGGTAGCAGTCCCAACCCAGCTCCAATTCTGGAACATAGGGAATGACGATGCGGCGTAAATTATGGCTTCTGACTGGCATGGCCGGCGTGGCCTTGCTGTTGGGGTTGACTTTCTGCTGGCAGCCGGCTCTGGTGGCGGCGCCGCCCCAACCTCCGGGGACGGCGGACCGGGGGGCCCCGGGCCCCGAGGCGGGGCCTGGGTTGCTCTCGGGAGCGCCCACCATCAGCGACACCAAGTTAAAAGTCTTTGCCCAGACCCTGGCCCTCATTGAAGAGCATTATCCGGAGGCCAAAACCACCAAGGACCTGGTTTACGGAGCCATCCAGGGCGCGGTGGGCACCCTGGACCCCCATTCCTCGTTCATGTCCCCGGAAGAGTTCAAGGAACTGCAGATTGAAACCAAGGGGAAATTCAGCGGCATCGGCATCGAAATCACCCTGAAGGACCGGATCCTCACGGTGGTCTCCCCCATTGAGGGGACGCCGGCCTATCAAGCCGGCATTCAGGCCGGGGACCAGATCGTCAAAATCGACGGCGCCTCCACCAAGAACGCCACCCTCATGGAGGCGGTGAAAAAGATCCGGGGGCCCAAAGGCAGCAAAGTGGTCCTCACCATTAATCGGGAGGGCTTCACCCAGCCCAAAGATTTCCCCATCACCCGGGAAATCATTCCCATCCGCAGCGTCAAAGCCCGCATCCTGGACGGCGGCATCGGCTACATCCGGCTGACCAATTTTCAAGACCAGACGGATCACGATTTGCAGGCTTACCTCAAGAAGATGCGGCAGAAGCTGGTGCCTTTCAAGGGTCTGATTCTGGATTTGCGCAACGACCCGGGTGGCTTGCTGGACCAGGCGGTGCGGGTGTCCAATGAGTTTTTGAAGTCCGGCCTCATCGTCTATACGGAGGGCCGCAGCCGCCAGCAGTCCATGAGATTCTACGCCCGGCCCGAGGGTGAAGGAAAGTTTGCCAGCACCCCCATGGTGGTGCTCATCAATGAAGGCAGCGCCTCGGCCTCGGAGATCGTGGCCGGCGCCTTGAAGGACCAGAAGCGGGCCCTGATCGTGGGCACCAAGAGCTTCGGCAAAGGCTCGGTCCAGACCATCATCCCCCTGGAGGACGGCTCGGCGCTGCGCCTGACCACGGCCCTCTACTACACCCCCAGCGGCACCACTATCAACGAGAAGGGCATCGTGCCCGATGTGGTGGTGGATGAGAAACCGCTGCCCACTGACAAGAGCGTCCAGAAAATCCGGGATGAACTCCTGGACCGCCACATGCGCAAAGAAGGTCTGACGGACAAAGCCTGGAATCAGCCCATCGCCGCGGCCGAACTGGAGCGGGACCCGCAACTGAAAAAGGCGGTGGACCTCCTCCGGAACTGGCCCCCCAAGAAGTTGGCCCAGCAGCCCGGACCGCCTGCGGCCCCATGATGCAGTTTTCGGTTTTCGGTTTACGGTTTTCGGTAAAATCAAAGAGTGATTTGAGAACCCGGCGGTTCATTTCCCCTATTTTCGCAGGGGGGAGCATTTTATAAAAAATCGCTACCTTCGCCTTCTACTGCCCCTTTGAACTTCCTCGACCTTAGTTTAGTTTAAAGCTACACCCAGTATACTCTTTTGGGCGGTTCTGGACTCACAATGTCTTATTCCTTTAACCAAAAACCGGAAACCGAAGACCGAAACCCCCCGAGCCCGGAGGGCTTGCCCCTGGTCGCCATCATCGGCCGGGCCAATGTGGGTAAGTCCACCCTCTTCAACCGCCTGACCCGCTCCTCCCAGGCCCTGGTGGCCGATATTTCGGGGGTAACCCGGGACCGTCACTACGGCCGCGTCACCTGGGAAGACCGCACCTTTATCCTGGTGGATACCGGCGGCCTGGTGGGCGGCGACGCGCCGCTGGGGGAACTGGTGCGGCGCCAGGCCGAGGTGGCGGTCTCCGAAGCTGACGTCATCCTCCTGGTGATGGACGGCCGGGCCGGCCCCCAGGAAGGCGACGACGAGGTGGTGGACTATCTCCGCCGCACCGGCAAGGCGGTCCTCCTGGTGGTGAACAAGATTGACCACCCCTCCCTGGATAACCAGTTGCCGGACTTCTACCGCTTCGGCCTGGCCCCCCTGTTCCCCGTTTCCGCGGCCCACGGGCTGGGCCTGGGGACCCTACTGGAGGCCCTGGCCCGCCACCTGCCGGAGATGGAATCCGAGGCGGCGGCGCCGGGCATCCGGGTGGCTATCCTGGGCCGGCCCAACGTCGGGAAGTCCTCCTTCATCAACTTTTTCCTGGGAGAGGAGCGCTTGCTGGTGAGCGAGCGCCCCGGCACCACCCGGGATGCCATCGACACCCCTCTGACCTACGACGACCAGGACTACATCCTGGTGGACACCGCCGGACTGCGCCGCCCCAGCCAGGTGGGACGGGAGGGATTGGAGCGCCAGATGGTCCTCAAGACCATCCGGGCCCTGGGCCGGGCGGAGATCGCGGTCCTGCTCCTGGACGCCCAGGAGGGTTTGACCGGCCAGGACCTGCGCATCGTCGGCCTCATCGAAGACCACGCCAAAGGCTGCCTCATCCTGGTGAACAAGTGGGACCTGGCCCCCCGGGACCCCCAGCGGCGCCAGGACTTCCTGGAGCGTATCGTCGGAGGACTGGAGTTCATGGCTTATGTCCCGGTGCTGCCGGTGTCGGTGTTGACCGGCTACAACCTGAAAAAGGTCTTTCCCCTCATCAAGGAGATCCATGACCAGAGCGGCCGCCGCCTGGCCACCCGGGAGCTCAACCTCCTCATCAAGGAAATCACGGAGCGCCTCCCGCCCCCCCGCTACCGGGGACGCCCGGTAAAAATTAAATATCTGACCCAAGCGGAGGTCCAGCCGCCCACCTTCGTGGCCTTTGTCAACCAGCCCCAGGGGGTGCCGGACCACTACCGCCGCTTTCTGGTGAAGCAGTTGCGGGAGAAAGTGGGTATCCCTTATGCTCCCGTCCGCCTGTTTTTTAAAGGACGCCCGCGGAAGTAAGCCCTTGGAACCCGGGCCTCCCCCTACCCCACATCGACGCTGAAAGTTTGCCGCCGCGGCTTGCAGCCCAAAGAGGTCGAAACGGGTTGCAGATTAGCAACGCTAAAACCATATCTATTTGATTTACCGATATATTTATGGGGCGAAACCGGTCTCTCCCTCGGTCCCGGGGCTTGGCCGTTGCAGGTGCTGGGTGGGAGTGCTATTTATGTTGCACTTTGCAACGTTTATGCAAGGCACAAACTTTTGCCATCGGTATATCAGCAGATAACTCGGGGGTGGCAAGGATGGGGGCCTACCTCTGCCTTGGGGAGTAATACGTAATGATAACCTGCCTGGCGGTGCAGAAGGTGGGAGATGAGTGGGGGTGACCTGTTGGGTTTCGGCTTTACTTGACCAGTCGGAGTGCGGGGCGTCCGCCCGCACTTCTTGCTCTGCCGTGCGTCTTTCCGTGTTTCAGCGCATTTTTGACCCGGACCCCGTTGATCAGGAAATAGGCGATGACCGCCCTTTCCCAGGCGGGGCTGGGTTCGAATTGTTCCATGCGGGTTTTAAAATGGTTCAGGAGAGCGGTAAGGTCAGTTTCCTCGTAGGCCAACACCCGGTCGGCGATGCGTTCAATGGCTTCGCAGATCATTAACGATTACCCTTTTTGTTCCGATAACGTTAAGTTCACTTGTATCTATCAACATTCATCAAATCTTGTCAAGGAAAATCCTAAGGGATTCCCTTAAGGGGAGAGAAAACCACGCAT
The DNA here is from genome assembly GCA_036396255.1 of Desulfobaccales bacterium. Classification (GTDB taxonomy): domain Bacteria; phylum Desulfobacterota; class Desulfobaccia; order Desulfobaccales; family 0-14-0-80-60-11; genus DASWLF01. Next base: position 664 of record DASWLF010000326.1, on the reverse strand, counting down.
TCGGGTGGCCACCACCGCCGTCCATGGCCTTAACTATTTGTATTAATTAAATTATCATCTGCGCCCGCCCTACCCTGCAGCAGCCTCGCTGGCCTTTGGCAACAGCCCGCCAGGGTCCCCAAAACCAGCCGTATTGTTCCTTCCACCGGGAGGACAGGCGCGACCCAAATCATTTGTTAAAGAAATTACGAGCGTACCTTCGGAGGCTGATGAAAAACTTTCCCCGGGATTAAATGGCCCCTTTGAGAGAGGCACAGATCTCGGGTTTGCGGCTGGTTGAGGGCCGGCACGGCGTTCCGGATGACCTGGAAAAGCCGTTTTCCAAACGCGGTTAGAGGCTCTCGGCTTCTTCCAGAGCGGCCACGACTTCGGCCAAACGCCGGGCTTCCGCCTCTAAAATCTCTTCTCCCTGGGCGGCGCTGGCCGCCGCCGGGTCCCCCCAGACGCCCCCCGGCCAGTAGCGCCTCTTGTCCCGCACCAGCACGTACTTGGGGAAGCGGGGCCACTCCGCCGGGGCGGTGCCCCGCACCAGATGCGGATAAGCCGCCAGCATCAGGGCGGTCTCCACTTCGCCGGCGTGGGCGTCCCCCGGGGTTTTCACCAGGTCGGGGCGGGCGGCCAGCACCTCCCGCAGCAGGTCCAGCAGGTTGACCACCGCCAGGCG
>DASWLF010000325.1:0-10448 GCA_036396255.1 Desulfobaccales bacterium | reverse complement strand
GAGGTAGTAGTCGCTTTTGGCCCCATAGGGTCGGGGGGCATCGCCGCGGCTCCGCCAATCCTGGATGGAATCCACCATGGTCCGCACTTTTTCGGGAGAGAACCCCAGAACCGTAAACAGGTTTAACAAAATCTCCTCCGGAGCCCGGTTGAGGTTGATCTTGCCGGCTTCGTCGGCCACCCGGATCTCGGCCCAGCCCCCGGGGAGTTCCAAGAGATGGGGTCTTTGGTCTCCTTGCCAGACGGGGGGCCTGTCTTCTGCCGCCGGCGTGTCCATCGGTTGTGGTAAGCGGCCGGCTTCTTCTATCTTGGTGGACACCAGCTTCCCCATGGCGTAGTAGACCCCGGCTTCGGCCAGGCGGCGGCACTGGTGCGCCTCCCGGAAGTTGGCGGCCAGCCTCAGTTCCGTGCGCCACTCCTGGGCCCAGCTCAGGATCAGGACGCTGATCAGGGCCAGGACCAGGATCACCAGCAGGAGAACGGTCCCGGCCTGGTCCGCAGGAGCCGCGCCTTTACTATTGCGGCTTTTCCGGCTTCTTATATTCCGATACATGAATGGGAATGATGAGCACCTGGGGCTGGTGGCCGCCCTGGGTCAGGCTAACCTTCACCCAGTGGGGCAGGCCCCCGTCCCGCTTGGCCTCCCAGGTCTGGGACTCTTCGCGGTCCCGACCATAAGTAAATTGGACTGATGCCACGTTATGCAAGATGATTTGGCGCACCTCCACTCCCTCGGGGTCGCGGTACCAGTTGACGTTTCTGGTTTGCTCCACCGCCAGGACGCCCTGGCCGGCTTCGTCCTGTCCCATGAGGACCCGCCAGTGGTAGACTCCTCCCAAACTGTGGGCTTCCAGGGGCACCAGGGTGAAGAAGCGCACCTCATCGGGGTTCCCCACAAAATAGAGGCGGTTGCCCAGGGAGCCCCGCACCGCGGAGCTCAAGGAGCGCTCCAGGATGCTTTGCCCCACCCGCAGTTCCTGCAACTTTTCCGCCGCGGCTTGACCCCGCTGCACCACTTTCAGGCTCAAAGAAAGGGAGGCGTAGGCCACCAGGGTCAACAGGCTGGTGAGCACCAGGGCCACCATTAGTTCCAGCAGGGTGAAGCCGGCCTGGCGACTTTGGTTGTTAGGGGCCATAATTTTACCATGCAGCTGTCAGCCGTCAGCTTTCAGCTATCAGCAAAGACCAAGGAATGGCGCAGGTGATTAAATGTAGGGTGGGCACGGCCCACCTACCTTCTGTTAGCTCTTCTTCTCCACCGCGGTCCTGATGGTCTGGAGGGCCAGGGATTTGGCCTGGTTCCGCTGCCGCCACGACACCGTTACCTGGATGAGGGAGCACCTCACCAATTGGTTGATATGGGGGTTCGACACTTCAAACTGGGGCGAGACCCGCACCAGATAGTCAAATCTGCCGTCCCGGCCCTGGTAAGTGGCCGCCGCCAGAGTCTGGGCCCCGCAATTTTCCTGCAGCACCTTTTCGGCCACCAGCAGGGCCTGAATGTGGTCCAGGGAGGTTTCCTGGGCCCGCAGGGCAGTGGTCAACACCTGGAGCAGCACCACCAGCAGCACCCCCATGAGGCTGGTGGCCACCAGCACTTCCAGCAGGGTGAAACCGTCCACCTCCCGTTCGCGACCCCGGGCCTGCGGTCTAATGATAGGTTTCATAGCCAACTTAAAAATTTCCTTTAGGAGCGCGGTCTCCCGGCCCCTTGGCGGGCGAGGAAACCGCGTCCCTGCAATTGTCTTGGGCTGCCGCCTGTTAGTGCCTGCATCTTAGAAAACCCTTGGATAGTCTCCCCGGAATCAGGTCTCTCCGCTTTTGAGGGAGACTCTCCCGGTGATGACTTCCACTTCCACCACATGGCGCTGCCCCGCCGGGTCCACCAACCGCAGCCGGCCCCCGCTGGAGCTGCCGTCGCCATAAAAGGCGATGTACCCATGCTGCTTCAGCTGGTCCTGCCATACCAGGCGGGCGTCGGACAGTTGCATCCCGGTGAGCTGGCCTCGCTGGGGGGACCCTTCCAGGCGGTATTGCCCGGTCCTCAGGTCCAGAAAAAGCCGCACCCGCTGGCGGTTGGTGGCCGCCTCGCTGCGGGCGGCCCTGAGCGCCACCACCAGCCTCCTTAAGTTGGCCCGGTCCCGCTCCCGCTGGTAGCTGCGGTGCAGGCCCGGCAGCACCAGGGTCATGATCAGGACCATGAGACCCAGGACCACCATGAGTTCCATTAAAGTGAAACCGTCCGCCCCCGGGGGCCGACCCCCGGATGGCAGGCCGGCGACTCCCGGGCGAACCATCCCCCCCTGACCCCCTTTAGAAAAGGGGGGAGCGCCAGAAAGTCCCCCTTGGGTAAAGGGGGAGGCAAGGGGATTTCTCAAGGCAATTCCCATGACCGAGCCGATTCACCCCTCACTGCGGTGCGGTTTCCCAGTTGGTGATGTCGGTGTTCTCGCCTTCGCCGCCCGCCTGTCCGTCGGCCCCCAGGGAGAAAAGGTCATAGGGGCTGTGCTCCCCGGGACATTTGTAAGCGTATTGGTGGCCCCAGGGATCCTTGGGCACGTCTTTGTTAAGATAAGGCCCGGCCCAGGCGGGAAGGCTGTCCGGCCTCTGGTAGAGGACCTTCAGCCCCTCTTCGTCAGTGGGATAGCGTCCCACGTCCAGGCTAAAGAGGTCCAGGGCGGTGGCCAGCATCTGCATCTGGGCCTGGGCAGTCTTCTGCTTGGCCTTGCCCACCCGGCCCATGAGGCGGGGGGCCACCAACGCGGCCAGCAACCCCAGGATAAAGAGCACGATCATCAATTCGATGAGGGTGAAACCGGCGGCCCGGTGAGGTTTTTCAGTCAAAGCCAGAATTCCTCCTGTCTCAGAATTGAATCTCATAAAGATTGAGAATGGGCAAAAGCAGGGACACGATGATGAAAGCCACCACCAGGGCCGTCACCAGGATCAGCACCGGCTCCATCAGGGCCATCAGCCTCTGAACCGCCACCCGGGCATCGTTCTCCAGAGATTCGGCCGAAGTAAGCAGCATGTCCGCCAGGTGGCCGGTCTCTTCCCCGATGCCCACCATTTGCAGGAAAAGCTCGGGGAAGACCCCCACCTTTTTCAACAAACCCGACAGGTGCTGGCCTTTCTCCACGTTGGCCAGCACCCCGTCCAGGGATTGCGACAGGTAGCGGTTGTTCACCGAGGAGATCACCACTTTGAGGGACGGCACCAGGGGAACCCCGTTGTGCAGCAAGGTCCCCAGGGTTTTGGCAAAGAAGGCCGCGGCCACCCGGCGATTCAGATCACCCAGAAAGGGGGCCTTGATCTTGAAGCGGTCCAGGGTCAGCTGCCCCTGGGGAGTGCGAACCAGGCGGACCACAATAAAAACGAGCAGCGCCAGCAGCAGTCCCCCCAGCCACCAGTAGGACCGGAAGGCACGGCTGAGGGCCAACAGGAAGCTGGTGCTCCAATACAGGGTCTGGCCCATTTCCTTGAAAAAGGATTCGAACCGGGGCACCACGTAAAGGAGCATGAGAATCATGGAGAGGCCGCCCACTCCAGCCAGGATCATGGGGTAGATGAGGGCGGTGATGAGGTAGCTGCGGAATTCGCTCACCCGCTTTAAATAATCGGACAGGCGGGCCAGGGCCTCTTCCAGGAAGCCCCCGGTTTCACCGGCCTCGATGAGGCTGACGTAAAGATGGGAAAAGATGCGGTGCCGGCCCAGGGCGTCGGCCAGGGTCTTGCCGCCTTGCAGGTCGCGGAGGATCTGGGTCAGGATGGCCTTCATGGCGGGCCGGCTGGTGACCTCCAGCAGGGCCTGCAAGCTGCGGTCCAGGGGAAGGCCCGCTTTCAAAAGCGCGGCCAGCTCCTGGGTGAAGTGCACCACCTCCCGGGCCGGCACCCGGCGGCTCCGGCGCTGGAGCAGGCCGCCTTCCCAACCCGTAACCTTTTCCTCCAGGCCGATGCGCAGGGGGATGAGGCCGCCCTGTTGCAGGTGCAGCACCACCAGGCGCTCTTCCCGGGCCTCCAGGGTGCCCTGGACGATCTGGCCCCCGGCGTCCGCGGCCCGGTAATGAAAAATCGGCATGCCTTACTCCTGGGTGACCCGCAACACTTCCTGGGTGGTGGTGAGGCCCTGGCTTACCTTGGACCAGCCGTCCTCCGCTATGGTTTGCATTCCCTGGTTGACGGCCATCTGGCGGATGGCCGCGGCCTCCGCTCTTCTCAAGATCAGCTGGCGGATGGCCTCATCCACCAGCAAAAGTTCGTAGATGCCGGTGCGGCCCTGGTAGCCGGTGTGGGCGCAGGCCGGGCAGCCCTTACCTTCGAACAGGTGCTCCGGCTGCCAGGCGGGCAGGCCATGGCGGTCGCTGCGGATTTCCTCCTGGATGGCCGTGGCTGACATGGGCGCCTTGCATTCGGGGCAAATGAGGCGCACCAGGCGCTGGGCCAGGATGCCCAACACCGCGGAGGCCAGCAGGAAGTCCTCGATGCCCATTTCCAGCAACCGGGTGACGGCCCCGGCGGCGTCGTTGGTGTGCAGGGTGCTGAACACCAGGTGCCCCGTGAGGGCCGCGTGGATGGCGATTTCCGCGGTTTCCCGGTCCCGGATCTCGCCCACCAGGACCACGTCGGGGTCCTGGCGCACGATGTGGCGCAGACCCCGGGCGAAAGTCAGCCCGATGGTGGGCTTCACCTGCATCTGGGTGACCCCCATGAGGCGGTACTCCACCGGGTCCTCGATGGTGATGATCTTTTTGTCCGGAGAGTTGATGACCTCCAGGGCGGCGTACAGGGTGGTGGTCTTGCCGCTGCCGGTGGGTCCGGTGACCAGGAGCATGCCGTAGGGCTTGTGGATCAAACCATCGAACTGCTTCAGCTCCCGGGGCGGAAAGCCCAGGCGGTGCAAATCCAGAATGACCTTCTCCCGGTCCAGGATGCGGATGACCATGCTTTCGCCCAGGAGGGTGGGGACGGTGGAGACCCGGAAATCGATGTCGTGGCCCTGGACCTTCAAGCGGAAGCGGCCGTCCTGGGGCAGGCGGCGCTCGGCAATGTCCAGGCGGGCCATGATTTTCAGGCGGGAGAGCACCGCGGCCTGCAACCCTTTGGGGGGAGACTCGGCCTCAAAGAGGATGCCGTCCTTGCGGTAACGCACCCGGAAGGCGTCTTCGAAGGGCTCCAGATGGATGTCGCTGGCCCCCATCTGGATGGCCCGCAGCACCAGGAGGTTGACCAGCTGGATAATGGGGGCCTCCCGGGCCATATCCCGTAGATGCCCGATCTCCGAGGTCTCCTCCGAGGCCAGGTCCATTTCCTCGGGCTCCAGATCTCCCACCAGGCGGGACATGCGGCTGCCGGGCTGGTACACCGCCTCGATGACTTCCAGAATTTCCTCTTCCTGGGCCAGGACCGGGAAAGTCTTGGCTCCCAGGGCCACTTCCAGGGCGGTGGAGGCTTCCTGGTCCCCGGGGTCGGCCATGGCCAGGAGGATGCGGCCGTCCTGGTGCTTCAAGGGCAGGCAGCGGTTCTCCTTCAGGAAGCGGACGGACAGGCCGGGGAAGGATTCGATGGCGCCCAGGTCTTTAAGGCTGATGGGCCGGGATTTCATCTATTGATCCCCCCATTTTGACGTTGCATTAAAAAGGCCCCACGTAAGCGAACCAGCGGGCTGCCAGTATCCCCGCCAAAATACGACACCGGCTTTTCGACATTTTCCGGGGGTGGCTCATTGTCAGGTTGAACTTCCGGCTTCTGGGGTATTTCGGGCGGCTCTTCCGCCGGGGGAGCGGCCGCCGACCTCGGTATCTGCGGCGGCGTCGCCGGCGGCAAATGCAGTGGTAACCCGGGCGGCGGTAACCCCGGTCCCGGTGATCCGGGTGCCGGAGCGACTTTGGCCGCGGGCGCCGCCCCCGGTTTGGCCTGGTTTTCCGGCCCCACGTTGGTAATATGCAGGGTTCCCTGGGTATCTTTGAAATGCTCGATCTTGGCCGCAGCCGCGGTGGAGAGGCTCCACCAGGCCAGGGTTAGCAGAAACAAGGAGACACGCCATCTCCACTTCATGGATTCCACCCTATGCCATACTCAGCCGCTGGCACTTAGGTTCGATGGGGCGAAGCTCTTCAGAGCTGATTAGTAATTTTAAGTATTTCTTGCGAAAAAGGCAATATGGGCAACTCTGGTCCGGTCTCGTTGGCCCATTGCGAGGTAGAGGAAGATGCCGTCAAGGCCCACCATGGTTCGGAGGAGATATTGAGAGGAAAGACCGCTCCCCTCCGGTCACTTCAAGATGTCCGCCAGGGCCTCCGTCACCCGGTCCTGCTCTGCCTCGGTCATTTCCGGGTATAAGGGGAGAATGATGCCGCGATCCTGCAAAAGTTCGCTCACCGGCAGGGGATGGCGCCGCGGCAGGTCCCGGTAGGCCGGTTCCCGATGGGCGCACATCACCCCCCGGCGGGTGTGGATGGACCGGGCCAGCAGGGCCTGCATCAGCGCCACCTGGCCCAGGGGAGCATCGGGGGAGAGGAGGACCCAGAAGGACTGCCAGTTGCTCCGGGCATAGGGAGGCTCCTGGGGGAGCGAGAGATAAGGGTGGCCGGATAACCCTTCCCGGTAGCGGGCCGCCAGGCGGCGCCGGGCCGCCACCAGTCCCGGCAGGCGCTTGAGCTGCTCCCGGCCCACGGCCCCCTGGATATCGCTGAGGCGGTAATTGTACCCCACCTCCAGGTATTGTTCGAACATGACCTTGCCGGCCCCGTGGCGCTCCGCGGTGGACAGGGACATGGCATGGGTGCGCAGGCGCGCCATCCGGGCCATGACCTCCGGGTCGGAGCCGGTGACCATGCCGCCGTCGCCCGTGGTGATGACCTTGCGGGGGTGGAAAGAAAAGGTGGCCAGGTCGCCCCGGGGCCGGCCGATGAGCTCCCAGGCGCCTGCTTCCAGGCTGATTTCCGAACCGATGGCGCAGGCCGCGTCTTCCACCACCTTGAGATGGTGCCGGCGGGCCAGGGGCAGGATGCGGCCCAAATCGCAGGGCATTCCCAGCTGGTGCACCGCCAGGATGGCCCGGGTGCGGTCGGTGATGGCCGCTTCCACCAGGCTCGGGTCCAGGTTGCCGGTGTCGGGCTCCACGTCCACGAAGACCGGGATGGCCCCCATGTAGCGCACCGAGTTGGCCGTGGCGATGAAGGAGTGGGAGACCGTAATCACTTCGTCGCCGGGGGCCAGCTCCAGGGCCAGCAGGGCCAGATGCAGCGCCGCGGTGCCGCTGGAGCAGGCCACCGCCAGGGGCGCGCCCACCAGGGCGGCGAACTCCTCCTCAAAGGCCGCCACCTCGGGCCCCTGCACCACCCAGCCGGACATGATGGCCCGCCGGGCCGCGGCTGCCTCCTCCTCCCCCAGAGTGGGCCGGGCCACGGGAATTTGCTGCATGCTTAACTCCTTGATGTAGTATTTGGGGGAGGGGGCAGGGACCAGTGGCACAGGCGTCTCGCCTGTGGTAGTCCCTGGCCCTCCCCCCACCATCACTTTTCTCCTCCCCTTACGCCCTCCCAGGCCAGGCGGGCGGCGCCGATGAGGCCGGCGTCGTCTCCCAGTTCTGCCGGGCAGACGCTCACCGCGTCCGGCGGGACCATAGTGAGGCGGCGGTGCAGTTCCTCGGCCAGAGGCAGTTGGAAGACCTCCCAGGCCCGGGCGAAGCGGCCGCCGATGATTACCCGGGAGAGCCCCAGGAGGTGCACCACCGAGGCGATGGCCAGTCCCAGGCTGCGGCCCACCCGATCAAAGGCCCGGCACCCCAAGGGGTCCCGTTGCAGGGCCGCCACCACCAGGGTTTCTCCCCGGATGGCATCGGGGTCCGCTTCCCACAGTTCCCGCAGCCAGGAAGAGGCCCCCTGGGCCAGCTGTTTCTTGACCCAGTCCACGGTCCAGGAAGCGGAGGCCATGGTCTCCAGGCAGCCCCGGTTGCCGCAGTGGCAGCGTTCGCCCTCGGGTTCAACGGTGATGTGGCCCACTTCCCCGGCGGTGCCCTTGGAACCGCCCCAAATGTGGCCATTCAAAATCAGGCCGCCGCCCACGCCGGTGCCCAGGGTAATGCCCAGCAGCTGCTGGTGGCCCACCCCCGCCCCCAGCCTTTGCTCCCCCAGGGCGAACAGGTTGGCGTCGTTTTCCAGAAAGACGGGCCATTCCAGCAGCGCCTGCAGACGGGGAGCCAGGGGGCAATCATTCAAGGCCGGCAGGTTGGGGGACAGGGCGACGCGCCCCTCCTGGACCAGGACCCGGCCGGGAACCCCGATGCCCACGGCCTTGACTTCGCAGTGCCGGGAGCTGGCTTCCTGGCCGCTGTTAGCCAGCTCTGCCGCCAGGGTATTGACCAGGCTGTCCTGATCCGGCATGGTGGCCGTGGCCAGCTCCCAACGGCTGACAAGATAACCCCGGGCGTTTACCAGGGCCAGGCGGACATTGGTGGCCCCCAGATCAACGGCCACTACCAACGGTTCTTTAGCCATGTGGGCCTCATATCAGCTGTGAACAATTTCCGGAACCACTTCGGTGAGCCGGGCCCATGGCACCGCTCCGGCCCGCACCAGGCGGGGCGGCGCGCCGGTCACATCCACGATGGTGGAGGGCAGGCCCCCGGGACAAGGCCCGGCATCCAGAATCAGGTCCACCCCGGGGCCGAATTCTTGGGCCACCTCCTGGGCGTCCAGTAAGGCTGGCCTGCCGGAGCGGTTGGCGCTGGTGCCCGTCACCGGGAAGCCCAGGGAAGCCACCAGGCGGCAGGTGACGGACTGCCGGGGCTGGCGCACCCCGATGGTTCCGGTGCCGCCCGTGAGCCAGCCGGGCAAACCGGGCCGGGCCGGCAAGATTAAGGTCAGGGGGCCGGGCCAGAACCTGGCCATCAGCCGGCCCCCGGCCGGCGGCACCGCCGCGGCCACCTGGGCCAGCATCTCGGGGGCGGCCACTAACACCAGCACCGGCTTTTCCGGAGACCGCGCCTTCAGGGTAAAAAGCCGACTCAGGGCCTTTCTCTCAAAAGGATAGACTGCCAGGGCATAAAAGGTTTCGGTGGGCAGCGCCACGATGCCCCCGGCCAGGAGCAGAGCCCGGACCTCCGCCACCAACCTCCCGGCCTCCTCCGGCCGCCAAACCCGGATGCGCCCCATGCGTCATCATACCTTCCCCGCGCCAGCCTGGCAAGGAGGTTATTAGCTTTCAGCTTTCAGCAGTCAGCGGTCAGCTAAGGATAACAAACATCTATTTAGAGAAAGGTGACGGGCGTTTTTAGATTAATTCATTTGGTTAGGAGCAGATTGTTAGACATTTGGTTTTTTGCTGATAGCTGAAAGCTGACCGCTGACCGCTAATCTCTGCCGCCGCGCCTCGAAGAGGGCCACGGCGCCGGCGGTGGCGGCGTTCAGGGAGCCGATTTCCGCGGCGGCCAGGGGGATGTTGAGGATCAGGTCGCACTGCTGGCGCACCCGGGGGCGCATCCCCTTGTCTTCGCTGCCCACCACCAGGGCCAGGGCGCCGGTGAGATCGGCCCCGTAGAGGCTCTGAGGGGCCCGGGCGTCGGTGCCGATGATGAACAGGCCGCTGTCCTTGAGGCGCCGCAGGGTGTCGGCCAGGTTGGTGACCCGGTAGACCGCCAGGTATTCCAGGGCTCCGGCCGCGGCCTTGGCCACCGCCGGGGTGACGCCCACGGCCCGGTCCTTGGGGATGATGAGGCCGTGGGCCCCGGCGGCCAGAGCGCTGCGGCAGAGGTTTCCCATATTCATGGGGTCGGTGAGTCCGTCCGCGGCCACCAGCAGGGCCGGCTCGGGCAGAGCGGCCACGCAGTCCAGGAGCTGGTCCTGGGAGCGGTAGACGTAGACAGCCCGCCGGGCCATGACCCCCTGGTGGTGGGGGGTGCCGCAGAGCCGGTCCAGGGCGGCCCGGTCCTGGACCCGCAGGCGCACTCCTAAAGCCTTGGCCAACTGGCGCACTTCGCTCAACCACTTGCCGCCGGCCCCCTGGGCCACCATGACCTCCTCCAGGGGGGTCTCAGCCCGGCGCAAAGCCGCCAGCACCGGGTGGCGTCCGTAAATAATTTGGCTCTGGGTCACGGCATCGGCCTTTCTCGCCACCTATTTTATTCCCTCCCCAGGCAAAAGCAACATAAGTTGAGACCCCTCAAAAATACTTATAACCCGAATAAAGAATGGCGAATCGTAAAGAAGGCAATTGCAGGGGACTGATTCATCACGTTCCCTTAAGGTTTTTTTAGGTGAAGGTGTTAAACTGGGGGAGGGGAAAAATCATCTGCCTGAAGCCGCCCTGGACCAAAGAGAAAATTGGGTATTTAGATACCGACTGAATGGCTGGCGATTTCCCCCTGAAACTCTCAGGATTGGGCCACTCCCCGGTCTTGACAGACCTGGGGGGGTTGGTTATTCTCACCCTAATAAAATCAAGGGGACC
>DASWLF010000324.1:0-1672 GCA_036396255.1 Desulfobaccales bacterium | reverse complement strand
AGCAGGTGCAGGGCGAGGCGCCCCGCGGTCTTCTCCCCCACCCCAGGGAGCTTCCCCAGGGCCAGGATCACCCGCCGCAGCGCCGCGGGATAAGCGTTTCCTGCCATGTTAATTCCTTAGTTATAGGGCGCACCGTGTGCGCCATGGAAGGCGGCCACGGGCCGCCCTATATTTTGCTGCTTAGTGCTCACTGCTCACTTAAAACAGCCCCGGAATCTGCATGCCTCCGGTGAGTTTGCTCATCTCCTGGGCCATCATTTCCCGGGACCGGTTCAAGGCCTCGTTCACCGCGGCCAGGATCAGGTCCTGGAGCATCTCCACGTCGTCGGGGACCACCACTTCCGCATCAATGCGCAGGGACACCAGCTCCTGGCGGCCGTTGACCACGGCCTCCACCATGCCGCCGCCGGCCTGGGCGCTCACGGTGCGGTTACCCAGCTCTGATTGCATCTCCATCATCTTGGCCTGCAGCTTCTGGGCCTGCTTCATCATGGACATCATATTCTTCACTCAGGTTCCTCCTTCGCCGGCCCGGATGCCGTCCACTGGCCGCCAAAGATTTCCAGGGCCTGCTGCTGGAGCTTGGCCAGGTCCAGGGGTTTTCTGGCGGCGGGCGCCTTCTTGCCGGTGGGCCTGGGCTCCGGCGCTTCTATCTCCAGGGAGTACTGGGGCCCGAAGAACTTCCGGGCCAGCTCCTGCAGGCGGGCTTCATGGCGGGGTGCCGCGGCGTTCCAGGTGCCCCCCGGGGTTACCTTCAGGCGGTGGTCCGAGATTCCCACCAGGCGGCAGGTGGAGAGCTTGCCGTAGAGGGGCCCCCCTTCGGTTTCCTGGACGTAACCCAAAAAGGCCTGCCATTTCTCGCTCAGGTCCCCCTCCGGGGCCTCCCCGGGAACCGCAGCCGTCTCCGCCGGGGGGGCGGCGGCGGGAGCCGGCGCCGGTTCGGGGGACACCAGGTCCCCGGCCGTCAGCCGCGCTTCCAGGTTCTCCAGGCGGCCCAGCCAGGCGGCCAGGGGCAGCAGGGGCTCCAGGTGAATGAGCCTGAGGAGCAGCACCTCCAGGGCCAGCCGGGGCTGGGGGGCCCGTTTGAGTTCTTCTTCCCCCTGGAGCAGGACGCTGAGCAGGTTGTGCAGGTGGATGGCCGGAGTCTGGCGCGCCAGGCGGGTGAGCGCTTCCCACTCCGAGTCGGCCACCGGCGCCAGGGGCCGGGCCTCGGGGTAGAGCCCCGCCAGCAGCAGGTGCCGGGTGTAAAGCAGCAGGTCCTGGTAGAAGCGCCGCAGGTCGTGGCCCTGGTTGTAAAGCTCCTCGATGAGGGTCAGAAGATCGGGGCCGTTACGCTCAATTATGGTTTGCAGGGCTTTCGAGAGGGCCTCCCGGTCCGTCACCCCCAGGATGCGGGCGATCTCTCCGCCAGCCACCGCCTCGCCCCCGAAGGTCACCACCTGGTCCAGGAACCCCTGGGCATCCCGCATGCTCCCCTCCGCGGCCCGGGCCACCAGAGCCAGGCCTTCGGGGTCCATCCCCCAGCCCTCCTGCTTGGCCAGTTTGCCCAGGTGGGCCTCGATGAGGGCGGTGGGAATGCGGCGGAAATCGTAACGCTGGCACCGGGACAGGATGGTCACCGGCACCTTGTGGGGCTCGGTGGTGGCCAGGATGAAGACCGCGTGGGCCGGCG
>DASWLF010000323.1:0-4707 GCA_036396255.1 Desulfobaccales bacterium | reverse complement strand
CGGAGCTTGGGATGCATGGCCTTGAGGGTGAGGGCGGTGAACAGGGTGCGCTGGTCCACCTGAGCCGCGGTTTCGCCCGGTTGCCGCTCCGTCAGGATAATGGCTTTGATGGCGCTCTTCACGCTGGCTTTTAACAGGATTTCTTCCCGGGAAAAATCTCCCCGGAGATAATAGAGCCCCTGGGCCGGGTATTTGTCCCGCAGCGCCTCCATCTGTTCCGGGGGGACCCTGTTGATCAGGACCAGGGGAATGGAGGGGGGAAGACGTTTGAGTAACTGGTCCAGCATGGCTTCCCCATCTTCCGGCCAGCCCAGGATCAGAATATGATTGGCGATTTTAACAGCTTCCAAACCTCGCTCCTGGCGGAACTTGCGTTCGATGAACACCGAGGCGACGGTGGCGGTCACCAGGGACAAAGTCACCACCCCCCCCAACATGATGACCACCCCCACGATCCTTCCAGCTACGGTTACGGGAGTTACATCACCATAGCCTACGGTGGTAAGGGTGACTGTGGCCCACCAGAGGCCCAGGCCAAACCGTTGGTACCAATGTCTGTGGCCGGGTTCAAACAGACTGAAGCCGACGGCGCCCAGGAAAACCACCAGGGCCACCGCCATGATGAGAATAAAGACTCGTTCCCGGTACAGAGTCCGGAGGAAACTGGTGATAAACTCTCTGACCACGGCCCTTTGGGCTGGAAAACCTCAGCCGCCACTCCATTATTGCCTGACTGATTATCTACCAAAAATCGGCGATTGCCAAGAGAATTGAGATGTTGTCCCCTGGCCGCCCTGCCGGTTCCCTATGGTCCGCTTAAGTTTGCCGGTGACAATCCCGGCAGGCCATGGGTCCGGCCCGGCGCCCCTGCCGCCGCAACTGCAAATGGCAGCCTTTACACTGGCGATGCAGGGCATTCTTCACATCCGGGCGCCGCGCCTGGGGGCTGAGTCCATGGAAGCCAGGATTTTTTTACCGGCTGCCCTTGTTTCCAGACGTTGCGCCGGCCCTGGTATTCGTGATGACCGCGCTGGCAAGCCACCCGGCGCGGTTCGTGCACCCGGTGGCTAAAGCTCACCGGCGGCTTCTGCCGGGGGCCTCTTACCGGGATGGCCAGGGTGCTGGTGGCCGGGGGTTAATCACGAGAGCCGCTCTGAGTTCCCAGGACACTCAGTACTCCTAACCCGAGCCCTGCCACGTAGGCAAAGCGGCACTTCCTGGTCAAGTTGAGGTCAGTCCTGATAATAGGAGGCGCAGGAGGTATCGGACTCCCACACGTTGACCCGCCGCACCCTGGCCCCGTCGCAGTTTAACGTGGCGCTCAGGCGTTGGAAAAGATAACGGGCCAGATTTTCCGAGGAAGGATTTTGATCCCGGAACGCGGGCAACTCGTTCAGGTATTTGTGGTCGAACTCTTCCAGCACTTCTCTGGTCCTGGCTTTAACCACGCCGAAGTCCATGAGCAACCCGGCGCCATCCAGGCCCTCCCCGGCCAGAAATACTTCCACCTTCCAGTTGTGCCCATGCAGGGCTTCGCATTTTCCATAAAAGTTTTCCAGGCGGTGGGCCGCCGAAAACTGGGTTATGACTTTCAGTTCATACATGCGGCTTACCTTGAGCCCCCTTTGAGGGTGCGGAGTCGGGTCTCCATGCGGCTGATAAAGGTTTTCAAGTCGCTTTGCAGTCCTGCCAGTTCCCGGTGGCGTTTGGCGTCAATATTTTTCAACTCCTGCAGCCAAAACTCCAGCAAGGCCAATTCCCGCTGGCGCAGTTCTTCCTCCACCCGGGCTTTCAACTGTTTGATCAGAGCTTCATCCATGGCGCGCCTAATTATTGCTACTCTAAAAGACTTTCACTGTCAATCGACCGATTTCCCCGAGGCTGGAAAAAGGCCGGAGAGAAGCCGGAACCGTGGGCCCCGCGGCCTTTCTCCCCGGGTAAGAAAACCGCTGGTCCTCAAAAATAGCGAATGGGCCAACGGTGCCGGCGGGCCAGGCGCTTCAGGCGCCAGGAAGGGTTCACCGCCACCGGGTACCCGATGCTGCGGAAGATATATAAATCCTGGATATGGTCTCCGTAAGCATAGGATTGGGACAGATCCAACCCGTGGACCTGGGACAACTCCCTGAGCAGGAGCAGTTTGTTTTTGCCCCGGGGATGCAGGCCGGCGATCTCCCCGGTGAACTTGCCGTTGTTCCGGGTCACTTCGGTGGCGATGAGCCAGTCGGCCCCCAGTTCTTCCTTGAGGGGCAGCAGCAGGAAGGCTAGGGAGCCGGTCAACAGGGCGATGGCATGCCCCCGGGCCTGGTGTTCCAGGACGCAGTGCAATCCCTGGGGGCTCACCCGGGGGGAGATGTCCTCCTGGTAGCACCGCCGGGCCAGGCGCAGGACCTCCCCCACGTCCAGCCCCTCCAGGTAGCTCTTATCCTGGAAGCGGTCCCGGGGGTTCCAGGCCAGGTGGCCCAGATAACTCAAAGCCTGGGACACGCTGAGCAACCCTTGCCGCACCAGGTACCGGAAAAAGAGGCGCTCCGTGTATCCCTGCACCAGGGTCTGATCCACGTCGAAAACGGCGGCCACGCGGTTCATCTGCGTCCCCTGTTCGGGCATTATATCCCTGGCAGGCAGTCCTTTTAAAGCCTTTTTGAAGAAAAATAGATGCGGCCATCCAGGACCACGGGGATGCCCCGAAGCACACAGAGGCCCGCGGTCAGGAAGATAAGACTTTGATTCAAAGGATGCAAGGTCGCCAGCATCCCCGGGTCTTTGATGGCCAGGGCGTGGGTGAGGTAGAGCAATCCGAAGGTCACGGCCTTGGCCAGGCCGTAAAAGGCCCGCATGAACCGGGATGCTACCAGGAAACGGCCCCAGGAGGAGTGCATCATCCCAAACCCGGATTTCCCCCGGGACAGCGCTACCCCCCGGATGCCGTCCACGATGAAGGAGCGGATCAGAAAGACGATGGGGACCCACAAGGGCACCATGCCCAGGTACATGAAGCTGATCCACAGGATGTTTTCCACCGCCCGGTCCAGAGCCACGTCCAGGACCGCCCCCATTTCGGTGACTTCGTTGCGTAGCCGGGCGATGTAGCCGTCGAACCAATCCATCAGGTAAAGCACCGCCAGCAGCCCCACCCCCAGCAGGGCCGCGGGGAAGGAAGGCACGAACAACAGGCCTACTAACAGCAGCAGCAGAGGCAGCCGCGCCAGGGTGATGAGATTGGCCATGGACATTTCGTTAAGCCCGGTAGACCGAAAAGTTTACCAATACCTATCAGAATAATTGCAACCTTTCAATACTATTTGGCAGGGTGCGCCGGCACGCGCTGCGGCAGTCTCCGCCCGCCCAAAAGGCTTTGTTGTCCGCCGCTTTTGTGCTATGTTGACCCGAGAAAGGCTGATTGAAAAGGCAAGGCAGACATCCTTATGACTTACCAAAGGCCGGGTGATTCCGGCATCGGCGAAGTGATCGACCAAAGATACGCCCTGGTGCGTCAGATCCGGGAAGAGCCCTGGGGGGAGGTATGGCTGGCCCAGGACCGGCTCCTGGAGACGGAAGTGGGCATCAAGCTGCTGGCCCGGGAAGCCCCGGAAGGGGCCGCGGCCCAGAAAATCTTTGAGCAGGAGGCCATCCGGGCCCTGAGGTTGCGCCATCCCCTGATCCTGGGAGTCTTCTACCTGGGAAAGACCGACACCGTCCTTTACCTGGTGCAGGAGCCTTTCCCGGGAGAGACCCTGCTGGCCCGGCTGACCCGGAAGCACCGCTTCACCCTGCCCCAGGCCTTGCAACTGCTGGAGCAAACGGCCCAGGCCCTGGCCCTGGCTCATCAGCAGGGGATAGCCCATCGCTCCCTCAGCCCGCTTCATATTCTGCTTGAGGGGGAAGAAATCAGGCTGGCCAATTTTGCTTTTCCGCCGGCCGACGGCGACCAGGCCATGCACCTGGAGCTCAAGGCCTATGATCCCCCGGAAGTTATCCACGGGGACCCCCCCACCGCCGCCGGCAACGTCTTTTCCCTGGGGGTCCTGGGCTTTCGCCTGGTGGCCGGCAGCCTGCCCTATCCCTTGACCTTCGACGAACCTTTCCCTTATCGCCTGGAAACCCTGCCGGTGGACCTGGAGGAGATTCCCCTGCCCCTGCAGAATTTCCTGCTGCAATGTCTGGCGGTGGACCCCGAGCAGCGCTTTGCCGACGCCGGGGCCTTTTTGACCCAGCTGCGCCAGGTTCGGGAGCAGATGCGGCCGGGGCGCCAACTGTTTCCTCCCTGGGAGGAAGAGCGACCGCCGCGGATGCGGCAAGCCGCGGCCCAGGCCGGGGCCCTCCTGGGCAAGCTCCGGGAAGCCGGCAAACCTTTGGGGAAGAAGGCGGGGGCGGGAGCCCAGGCCTCCTGGCAAACCCTGAAAGCGGCCCCCCGCCGTCTCTGGTGGGGGCTGGGCCTGGTCGTCCTCATCATCGCGGTGGCCATGGGGGGGCTGAAAACGGCCCGCCGGGCCGCGAAGCCGCCGCCTCCGGCGCCGGCCACCGTGGCCGCGCCCGTGCAGCTGCCTGCCGCGGGGGGTGGCCCGCCCCTGGTGGAAAGCGAAGCACCCAGGGCCCCGGCGCCGGCCGCCAAACTTGACGTGGGGCCGGGTCCGCCTGCCGCCGCCACCGCCGCCCCCCCCGAAGCCAAGGCCGCCGGCCAGGAGCGTTACCTGCTGCTGGTCG
>DASWLF010000322.1:0-2914 GCA_036396255.1 Desulfobaccales bacterium | reverse complement strand
AGCCGGCCCCGGCATGGAGGGCGGCAATGAGATACAGGGCCGGCAGGATGCCCCAGACCGGCAGAACCAGCAGGCTGACCCCCAAAGTGCCCAGGGTGGCGCCCAGGAGATCCGCGGCGTAGAGAAAGCCGCCGGCTCCGCTCCCCCCACCGCCCCCACCGCCCCCACCGGAGACCGGCTGCTCCTGGGCCCAGAGCGCGGCGCTGAGGGCAAAGATCCCACCCCCGGCGAAACCACCGGCCACCAGAACCAGGAAGTAGGCCGCCTGCACCAGGTACTCCGGCCAGGGGGCGATTAAGGGGGCGCTCCCGGGATAAGAGAAGCCCAGGCTCAGCCCCAGGGCTAAGAAGGCAGCCAACCCCGCCAACCCGCCCTGCAGGGCGGCCACCAGCCGCATCCCGCCCCTTTCCCCCCTCCCGCCTCTGACGTCTCCCGCGCCCCCCGCGCCCCCCGCCCCCCGGCTCCGGCTGGCCCAGCGGGTCCCCGCGGCGCCGCCCGCGGCCATGCCCACCATGAAGGCGGCGATGAGCATCCCCAACTGCCGGTAAAGATAACCGAAGCGAATCTGGTAGAGGATGAGCACCAGGACTTCCAGGGCCATGACCCCCAGACCCATCACCATGACCTGGTAGAGATAGCGGGCGCCGGGGCGGCGCCGGACCAGCACCCCCAGGAGGAGGAATCCCGAGACCAGCGCCGCCCAGGGAACGTAGGCCGGCAGCCGCTTCAGGAAAAGCAACGCCTGGTTGGCGGGCAGACCTTCCTGAATGGCGCTCAGCGTCAGGTCATAGAAGTAGCAGCCGGGCGACAGGTCGGTGTTGATCTCCGCCGGCAGCCGGCCCAGGATCTGCCGCAGGTATTCCTGGCGGGGCCGGGACAGGTCGTTAAGCAGATAATATTCCCGGACGTACTGCAATTTCAGGTGCCGCTCCTCAAGCCGCTGCACCAGGGTCTCCGGGTCCGCCGCCAGGGTCCCGGGGCTTACCGAGGCCAGGAACCGGGCCCTTTCCCCCGGAAAGACCAGGACCTCCGGGAAGACCCGGCCCAGGGTGTGGTAGGTCATGGCCAGGTAGGCGGCCCGCAGGGGGTGGAGACTGGTCTCAGCCCCGGTGAGGGCAAAACTGAAGACGCCCCCGGGGGCCAGCCTCCGGGCCGCGAGCTGAAAAAACTCCCGGGTGTAAAACCGGTTCAGCTGGGCGTTCCTGGGTTCCGGCAGCGCCATGAGGATGACGTCATAGCCGCCGGCGGTGCGGTCCAAAAAACGGCGGGCGTCCTGGTAGATGAGCCGCACCCTCGGGTCCCGGGCCAACGAATCGGCCTCGGGCAGCAGACGCTGAGAAAGTTGCACCAGTTGCGGGTCAAGCTCCACGTAGTCAAGCTGAGTGACGGAGGCGCTCTTGAGGATCTCGGGCAGCAGCCCCAGGCCGCCGCCCAGGAGCAGAACCCGGCGGGGCGCCCCATGCGAAAGCATCCCGAACTGCACCTGGTGCTCCGCGGTCAGGGGGTCAGGATAGGTGAACTGCCACAGGCTGTTGGCAAAAAAGCTGGTCTGCTCCGCCTCCCGGGTGGCGGCCAGCAGGGCGTAGGGGCTCTCCACCGCGGCAATCACCTGGCGGCCCGGCCACTGCCAGGTCCGGCTCAGGGCTTCCAGCCGCGGCAGGAAGAAGCAGGCCCCACCCAGCAGCAGGAGACCGGCTGCGGCTACCAGTTTGACCCCCAGGGGGCGGGCTGGGGGACGGGCTGGAGGCCGCACTCCGGGGGCGGTTAGGGGGGCGGCCAGGGGAGCGGCCAGCAGCCAGGAGCCCAGGGCCAGCAAGAGTCCCGTGGCCAGGCTCAGGGCCAGAGTGGAAAACCGTCCCAGCAGCAGGAGCTGCAGCAGCAGGACCCCCAGGGCGGCGCCCAGGGTCTCCAGATAGTAGACCCGGCCCGGGGCCTCCCGGGTGGCAGGGGGGGCAGCGGGGGCCAGGGGGGCGAGGCTCACCAGGACCCGGCAGGCGCAGGGGAAAAAATAGCCGGAAACCAGCCCGAAAGGGGCCAGCAGGACCAGGAACAGCCAGAGAGTGGTGCCCAGGGGCAGGGATTGGCCCCAGGGCAGGGAAGCCAGGGCCGGCAGGGCCCGGATCAACAGGACGGTGCCGGGGAGCAGCAGCCCCAGAAGCCCCAGCAGGATAGCCAAGTCGGCAGGACCGACCGCGGCTGGCTCCGCCCCCCGGACCGCCCCCCGGACCGCCCCCCTCGCCGCCCCCCGGGCCGCGCCCCGGGACGCCCTCCAGCCGCCCGCCAGGCTCCCCAGGCCGGTCCACAGGAGCCAGCACCAGAGCCCCAGGGCCAGCTTCAGCTCGACGCCCTGGGCCAGGACCAGCAACTCCCGCAGGATCAGGACCTGGGAGACCATGGTCCCGGCCCCGTAAGCCAGGACGGCGCCTTGCAGTCGGTTCAGCCTGAAGAAATTCCCGTTAGTTATCTTGGCAGCCGGATAGTCTGTAATTGAGTTAAAAAACCTTTCTAAAAGAAATGCATATCAAAAATTATTAGGTTTATAAAGAAGGGAGATATATAGCAGAACCTGGCATTTAGTCCATAAATCAACCTTGTTGGACTGTAAAAGCGAAAAAGCCGGGGGGCTCAGTCCCGGCTTTTTCATGGGCTGCATCATCTCAAGAGAAAAATTAATCTTATTTTTTAGACGGGCCGGGGTTGGCCTCCCTAAGTTTCCGCAATTCTTCCTCTATTCGACCTAAGTCTTGCTTAAGATTATAAAATTCTCGGTCTGTTTGACTCTGATTTTTCTTATTCTGTAAATCTATCTGTGCTTGAATAAGGGTCATCTGTGCCTGCAGCAGACCTGTTTCACCTTGCACATTTTGCGTCTGGAACTTTATGAGTTCTATCGGCAGCCCGGCCACGGTTTTAA
>DASWLF010000321.1:0-3179 GCA_036396255.1 Desulfobaccales bacterium | reverse complement strand
CGCCGGCCCCGGCGGGGCAAAACCGCCGGACAGGCCGCTGCTGCCGGTATAATTGGCGCCCAGGGTCACGGGGGTCGCCCGGGCGCAGCCAAACCCCCAGGCCAGGGTCAGGATTAAAACGATGCCTGTCTTAAGAAGGCGCGGCTGCATCTTGCCCCCCGATGCGACGACCTCGTCCGCCAGTTAAAACGCCCCGGGGGCTGACGCCAGTTGGATTAAAGGCGTTTCCTCATCAGGCCAGCCCCGCCCAGGCAACCTGAGGCCCCATCCTTCTCATCGACCGGCTAAATAATTTTGTTTAGGCCTTTCTGCGGCGGGTCGGGTAATCCCGCCGGGGCATGGCCCAGGGGGTCCCGGGGGGACGGCTGGGTCAAGCTCGTGGATTATGCGGATTATGACGAGGGGAACGCCAATCGCTGGTGGGAGCCCCGGGCTTTTAGCTGCGCCAACTCGGGGGGACGCTTTTACCGTGAAAGTCCGGGTGTAGGGGCGGGTTTAAAACCCGCCCCTACAGCGGCTTTCATTGTTGGGGGTGGCCCAAATCGGGTCATGGTCGTTTAGTACCAAGGAGATTTTTACGCAGTGGTCTAAACTCCTAACTTGGTGTCGCGTACCGAGAATACCTTTAATAAAGGCTCGTCTTGTTTCCCTCCCCCTTGATGGGGGAAGTGTCAGGGTGGGGGTGATCCGGTAGGGGCGGTTCGCGAACCGCCCCTACACCCCCTCCCCCTAACCCCCTCCAACTAGGGGAGGGGGAATTATAACTGTGAACTTTTGTAAGATATTTCCGGGACGCAATGCTGGAAGAACTCAGCCTTAAACTCAAAACTCGAAACTCGAAACTCGAAACCCATCACTCCCCCTTAAAAATCGGTTCCCGTTTTTCTAAAAAGGCCCTTTGCCCTTCCTGGTAATCCTTGCTTTGGTAAACCAGGCGGCGCAGCCCCTGGATGCGCTCAAAGGTCTCCGGGTTCAGGGGCAGGGCGTTGGCGAAGATCCGCAACTGTTCCTTCATCACCGAGACGCTGATGGGGGAGTTGGAGGCGATCTGCCGGGCCATGTCATAGGTGAAGCTCTCCAGTTCCTCCACCGGCACCAGATGGTTCAGGATGCCGGCCTGGTGAGCCCTCTCGCCGCTGATGGGCTGGGCGGTGAAGAACATTTCCCTGGCCAGGGGCATCCCCAGCATGTTAATGATATGCAGGATTCCCGTGGGATTGTAAGGCACCCCCAACCTGGCCGGGGTGATGGCAAAGGAAGTCTTTTCCGTGCCGATGAGGAGGTCGCAGACAAAGGACAACTCGCAGGCGCCCCCCCAGACGCTCCCTTCGATCATGGCGATGACCGGCGCCGGGCAATGTTGGATAGCCCGGATGGCCTGCTCCAGGGGGTCGTAGTAAGACAGCGGGTCCCGGCCGGGTTCAGGAAACTCCGTGACGTCGTGACCCGCGGACCAGACCTTGGCCCCTGGCTCCGCCCGCAGGACAACTACCCGGGTCTGCTGGTAAATCAGCTCATTTAAAGCCTGCATCAGTTCATGGATGAAGGCCCGGCTCAGGGCGTTGCGCCTGGCGTAATGATTAAAAGTGAGGGTGCCGATGGCATCCTTGAGGTCCATCAAGATGAGCGCCATGCTGACTACCTCCTGGGCCGTTGCTGCAATGGGTTAAGGTCGCATACAAGTAAGGTGTTGACAACCACAATATTTCGGCAAATGCTATCATTCAGACGGCCCCAGTCAAGATATTTCCAGTTATTAACCGGATGCTGCCGGACTTCCGAGTTTAGCCCAAAGTGAGCCACGCCGCGCCGCCAGAACCTCCTCCCCGCAACCGCCAGGACTTATGGGAAGTGGCGGTGGCCCTGCCCCTGGACCGGACCCTGACCTACCGCCTGCCGCCGGAGTCGGCCGCCGCGGCCCGGGTGGGCAGCCTGGTGCAGGTGCCGGTGGGCCGCCGCCAGGTGACTGGATATCTCTTGGGGCCGGGGGCGGCCCCGCCAGACGTCAAGATCAAGGAGATTCGGGCGGTCCTGGATCCGGTGCCCCGGTTCGGACCGGAGCTGGTGCCCCTGTTTCGCTGGCTGGCGGACTATTACCAGTATCCCCTGGGAGAAGCCCTGAGCCAGATCATTCCCGGGGGAGCGCACCTGACCGGGCCCCGGCACGAAACCCTGGCCGTCCCCCAGGAGCTGGCTGATTCTTCCCCAGCCCGTCGCCCGGGACCCCGGGCCCGGCTTATCCTGGATTATCTCGGCCAGCACGGCGCCACCCCCGTCCCGGAGCTGGAGCGGCTCTTTCCCGGGTGCCGTCCGATCCTGAGACGGTTGGCAGCCAAGAAACTCGTGGCCTTGGAAAAACGGCCCTATTGGCGCGACCCCCTGGAGAGCCAGGCCCTACCCCTGGAAGAGGAGGTCCCGCCGGCCCTGGTGCCGGAGCAGCAGGAGGCCCGGGTTGCCATCGTCCGGGGGATCGCCGCCGGCGCCTTCGCCCCCTTTTTGCTGCACGGGGTGACGGCCAGCGGCAAAACCGAGGTCTACCTGGCCGGGGCCCAGGAAACCCTGGCCCGGGGCCGCCAGGTGCTGGTGCTGCTGCCGGAGATCGCCCTGACCCATCCCGTGGCCCAGGCCTTCCGCCGCCGCTTCGGCCACCGGGTGACCCTGCTGCACAGCGCCCTGTCTCCGGCCTCCCGCCTGGACCAGTGGCGCCGCATCGTCCTGGGGGAAGTGGACATCGTGGTGGGGGCGCGCTCCGCGGTCTTTGCCCCCCTGCCCCGCCTGGGCCTCATGGTGGTGGACGAGGAGCACGACCCCTCCTACAAGCAGGAAGGCGGCATCCCGTACCAGGCCCGGGATGTGGCCCTCTACCGGGGAAAGCTGGCGGCCGCGGCGGTGGTCCTGGTGTCCGCCACCCCCCAGGTGGCCACCTTTTATCACGCCCTGGAAGGCAAATACCGCTACCTCAATCTGGCCCGCCGGGTCACCCCCCAATCCCTGCCCGACGTGCATCTCATTAACCTGAAAGAGCAGCGGCGCCACAAGAGTTTCCAGGTCATCTCCCGGCCGTTGCTAACGGCCCTCACCGAGACCCTGTCCCGGCAGGAGCAAGCCCTGCTGTTCTTGAACCGCCGGGGCTTTGCCACCGCCCATTTCTGTCTTTTTTGCGGGGAGGTTTTCCAGTG
>DASWLF010000320.1:0-3965 GCA_036396255.1 Desulfobaccales bacterium | reverse complement strand
GGCGTCAAGGAAAGATTGTACGACAGTTTCCTGGCCAAGTTCCCGTAACCATCCGACTGCCAGCCGGCCCATGGCAGCAGGCCCGGCAACTGAAGTAAGCCAAGGCTCTGCTTCACGAACGGGGTCAAGGAGGACAAAGCCATGGTGTATGAAGAACTCAGAGTGATGGTGTTGAAGGCGATGATGGCGTTTCTGTCGCTGTCGTTGGCTCTGATGTCCATCTGTCTATCCGGTTGGTGGGCCTAAAAGCCGGGGCGCCTCGCCATCAATATGGTGCACGAGGCGCCTCCTGGCTCCACCTCGGAAGAAAGAAAATTGTTTTCACAGACGCGTTGACGGAGGTTCCAGGTGCCTGAATTCTTGTCCGAAGTTGCTAATTGGCTGCAAGTCCGAGAAGCTCTGGTCCTACCTCTCGTCTTCACCTTGTGGATCGCCTGGGGAGACCTTAGAACCCGCCGTATTCCCAACTACCTCACCCTGGGGACCGCGGTGGCGGGTCTGGCTTACAACCTGATCTGCCACGGCGGCATGGGATTGATGAGCGGGATTCTGGGCATGCTCCTGGGCTTCGGGTTTCTAATTCTTCCATATCTCTGGGGCGGCATGGGCGCGGGAGACGTGAAGGCCCTTGCCGCCCTGGGGGCTTGGTTGGGGCCCTGGGGCACCTTGTTCCTGTTCTGTTACATGGGAATCGCCGGGGGCCTGATGGCGTTGGGAGTTTTGTTATGGAAGGGTCTGTTCTGGCAGAAGGTCCGGCAAGGCTGGATCATCCTGACCAACCTGATCCTTTGCCGCCCGGTGGGATTGGCGCTGCCGGCTCCTCCCCAGGAGCAAACCCCGGGTATCCCTTACGGAGTCGCCATTGCCGTGGGCATGGCGGTGCTCCTGGGCGCGGGGCTATGACAGCTCCTGGGGGTCCAAGGGACCGGGCGGTGTTGCAATGCATGGTCACAGACCAAACGGTCAGAAAATGTGAGTGAATGCCATGGAACTGAATTTACCCAAAGGGTTTAGTTATGTCGTGGCCGCCGCGGCTATAGGTCTGGTGGCCACCTTCGGTATCCATCGTTATATCACGGCGAAGACCAAGGTGCCCACGGTGGTGACCGCGCCGGTGGCGGTGGCCACCTGCGAAGTCGCCCCCGGTACCGCCCTCACCGCCGAGATGGCCAAGATCACCTCCTGGCCCAAGGAACTCATACCTCCCCAGGCGATAACCTCCCTGAGCCAGATCCAGGGACGGGTGGCCATGATGCCCATTGCCCAAGGGGAGGCCATCCTGAACCGCAAGCTGGCTCCCGAGGGCACCGCCGCAGGCCTGAGCGGCATCCTGGATCTGAACAAGCGGGCGCTGACGGTTCGAGTGGACGATGTTTCCGGGGTGGCCGGTTTCATCCAACCCGGCAACCGGGTGGACGTGCTGGCGGACATTAAGGTTCCGGATGGCAAGGAGCACGTCTCCAAGACCATCTTGCAAAACATCTTGGTCCTCACCGCCGGCCAGGTCTGGGAGCAAAAGGGAGATAACAAGCCGGTGGTGGTAAATACCGTCACCATGGAGCTGGAACCCGAACAGGCCGAGATCCTGAACCTGGCCAGCAATGAAGGCAAGATCCGCCTCTCCCTGAGAAACTTCCGGAATATGAACACGGTAGAGACCGAGGGCGTGGCCACCTCCCAGATTATCGAGGGCGGCGCCCGGAAAAAGGTGGCGGCAGAGCCGCCCCGGAAAGAGGAACGCACCGTGGAGGTGATCAAGGGCTTGGAGCGCTCCAAGACCACCCTGTAGCGCTGGAAATAACTGCGGCGGGACGGCTTTTTTGGCAGGGCATCGCGCAATAGCAAGATTGCAGGCGCTCTCCGGCAGGGAGAGACACCAGCACCCCGGCCAGAAAAAACCACGAACTTAGTATGAAAGGTCGCGGCAGAAAACCAGCTAGCACAAAGGCGGAGCGCAAGGGGGATTAAATCGGTGCATCCAGACAATTTAACAGTTTCGGTTCTTTTTGGGACTGGCGCCCCGCGTCCAGAAATTCAGGAGATCCTGGAGACCCTTCCCCAGCTGAGTATCCTGGGACATTCATGTGATCCCGAGAATTTCTTAAACCAGCACCAGGAGGAGTCCCCGAATCTGGTTCTGGTGGAGATGGGCGCAGACGACACGATTCCCCATTGGCTGGAGAAGCTAACCGAAGGCCTGCCTCAGACGCCCATCTTGCTATGTTCCAGTAATCGGGACCCTGACTTTTTGATCCGGGCCATGCAGGTGGGGGTCAGGGAATTTCTACCACTACCCCTGAACCCGGCTGACCTGGACGCCGCGGTGAACCGCATCTGGCAATCCAAAAAACGCCTCCTGGCCGCGGATAACCGCAAGGGGCAGATTATTGTGGTCACCGGCCACAAGGGCGGGGTGGGGGCCACCACCGTCGCGGTAAACCTGGCCGTGGCCATGGCGGAGTTGGCGCCGGAACGGCTGGCCCTGGTGGATATGGGCCGCCCCTTCCCCGATGTGGCGAATTTCCTGGACCAGGAAGTGAACTATTCCATTACCGATCTAATCCACAATCTTTCCGACCTGGACCAGTCATTCATTCAGAGAATCATGCAACTTTACGGCAAAAAAATCGCCATCCTCCACGGCTGTCCGGATTTTAAAGAACAGGAGGGCTTGGAATTGGAGGCGGTGGAGAAAATCTTTGCAATCTTGCGGGGTCTATACCGGTTCATCATTGTGGACCTCAGCCACTGGCTGGACGATCTCTTTCTCCAGGTGATCATGGAAGCCGATCAGGTCCTGATGGTTACCGGGCTTACGGTTCCGGACCTGCGCAACCTGAAGAAGCTCTGGCCCATGTTTAATGAGTGGCACCTGGGACAAAACAAGGTGAAGATGGTGGTCAACCGCTACGACAAGGGCAATGGCCTGCAATTGCGGGACATGGAACAGATCACCCACCACCCGGTCTTCCACACTCTCCCCGCTGATTACCACACCATGATGGATGCCCTGAACCAGGGGACGCCGCTTATGACCACGGCGCCGCGCTCCAAGCTGTGGCGCGGCCTGGAGCAGCTGGCGGAACGGATCAAGGGAGATAACCCCAGGGGCGAGGCTGAGGAGCTCGTGGCCGCCGCGGCGCCGAAGCGCAAATTCTGGGTATTCTCCAAGGCGAGGACGTAAATGAGCTGGCTGGGATACAACAAGAAGGCCTTGCGAGGCCTCAAAAAACCACAGAAGCCTGGGGCCCAAGGCGCTCCCCAGGAACTCAAGGTAGTTACTCCTCCCAAGGCCGCTACGGCCGCCAAGGCCCCCCCTCCCCCCAAGGACGATGGCCGGGAGGTGCGCCTGTACGACGTCAAGAGGAAAATCCATCATCTCCTGCTGGAACGGTTGGATCTGAGCCAGATGGAGGACCTGGATGAAGGCATCAGGGCCAAAGAGATCCGCACGGCCCTGGTGCATCTCCTGGAGGAAGCGGAAGAGCCCCTGAATATGGGGGAGAAGTCCCGGCTGGCCCGGGAACTGGAATTCGAGATTCTGGGCCTGGGCCCCCTGGAACCGCTGCTGGCCGACCCCGGCATCTCCGACATCCTGGTCAACCGCCACAATCAGGTATATATCGAAAAGAGGGGCCGCCTGGAGCTGGCGGACATCCGTTTTCAGGATAACGCCCATCTCCTGAAAATCATCAACAAGATCGTCAGCAACGTGGGGCGCCGCATTGATGAGTCCGTTCCCATGGTGGATGCCCGCCTCCCCGACGGCTCCAGGGTCAACGCCATCATTCCTCCTCTGGCCCTGGACGGGCCCATGCTTTCCATTCGCCGCTTCTCGGTGCAACGCCCTTCCCTGGAGGACCTGGTGCAAAAAGGGAGCCTGACCGAGGAAATCGGCGAGGTGCTGAAGGCCGTGGCCGTGGCCAAGCTTAACATCATCATTTCCGGAGGCACCGGGGCCGGCA
>DASWLF010000319.1:0-3065 GCA_036396255.1 Desulfobaccales bacterium | reverse complement strand
ATACCTTCACCTGCCGAGTTCAGGATCATTTCATTTTGCAACCGCAGTCTTTCCAGGGCCACTTCCATCTCATGTTCTTTGGTGATATTGGAAAAAACCCCGGTGACATAATCAATCCGGCCGTTTTCATCGCAGATTACCTGCCCTCTTTCCCGAATCCAATGAATTGTTCCGGATCTTTCTTTTATCCGATACTCACGCACATAGGATCGGTTTGTCCTCAGAGCCTGCTTAAATATCTCTGTGGCTCTTTCCAAATCTTCCGCCAAAATAATCTCAGACCATTTAATCCTCCGGGAGTTAAAGTCCTCAACGGCATAGCCGGTTAGCTTCTCGACCTTCTCATCAAAGAAATCTACGGTCCAATCGGCATAGCCTATATAGACTATGGCAGGCACCATCTTTACTAACAATCGGAATTTCTGCTCGCTCTCCTGCAGAGATTCCACCGCTTGCTGGCGCACGGTGATGTCCCGGACGTATTCCACCACTCCTGTCATCTGCCCCGAAGACATATCCAGCAGCGGGAAGGTGTAAAGGTCCACATATCTGACATTCTCTCCCCCGGCTCCCTTTTCGATAACCATCTCCCGGGCAGCTACCCCGGTCTCCAGGGTGGTTCTGGCGGGACAGATGTCGCAGGGCTCCCGGCGCCCGTGGTAGGCCTCGTAGCATTTTTTGCCCACCAGGGGCATGGCCTGGGCATAGGCCCGCTCCATGGCCGGGTTGACCCGGACGATATTATACTCATTGTCCAGGACGCTGATGCCGTCCTGGATACTGGCGAAGATGCTGGTCAGGAAGCGCTCCCTGTCCTGTAGCGTCTCCTCGGCCCGTTGACGCTCCGTGATGTCCCGGATATGTTGGATCACGCCCTTCACCTGCCCGGTGGCCAGGTCCATTATCGGAAAAACGAAGACTTCCAACCAACCCACCTCTGCCCCGTCCTTCCCCTCTCTGGGCGTCACCTTGTAAGCGGCCTTTCCCGTCTCCATGGTTTGACGGTAAGGGCAATTTTCACAGGGTTCCTGCCGCCCATGAATGACTTCGTAACATTTCTTGCCCACCAGGGGCCTGGCATGGTCATACCAGCGTTCCAAAGTTGGGTTGACCCGGATGATATTATAATCCGTGTCCAGAATATTAATGCCGTCCTGAATGCTGGCGAAGACGTCGGCCAGGAAACGTTCGCCTTCCCGGACCGCCTCCTCCGCCAGTCGGCGCTGGGTAACGTCAAAGGAGACGCCGCTGATATGGTCCACTTTGCCCTGGTCGTTCAAGAAGATCTGGCCCCGGCACTGGACCCAGATAATTTCCCCGTCCTTTTTCCGCAGGCGGTGCTCCCGCACATAGGATTTGTCGGTCTTCAGGGCCTCGATAAAGACCTCGGCGGCATAATCCAGGTCTTCGGCGGGGATCAGGTCGCACCATTTGACCCGGCGGGAATCGAAGTCTTCCTTGGAGTAACCGGTCAAGACCTCAATTTTCTCATCCAGGGGGTCGATACTCCAATCCCCATATCCTTGAAACACCATGGCCGGGATTTGGCTTACCAGCAGCCGGTATTTCTGTTCGCTCCGGTGTAACGCCTCCTCCGCCTCCCGGCGCTCGGCCTCCCGCTGCTTCAGGGCCGCGGTCATCTCATCAAAACCCTGCCCCAGGCGGTTCAGTTCTCCCTTTCCCGCCGGCAGGCCGGTGCGAGCTTCCAGGTCTCCCGCGGCCACCCGCCGGGTGGCCTCCAGGATGCGCAGCACCGGACGCCGGACCAGGAGGTGGCCGAAGGCCAGGGACCCTGCCAGGGCCAGCCCCACCGCCAACCCCAGCAGGGAGAGATGAAAGAGAAAATCCCGACCGACGTGATGCAGCACCATGGCCTTCTCAAAGCCCACGGCCAGTTTTAGGGGTTCCTCTCCCTCTCCCACGGCGGTAAAGGCATAGATCACCGGGATGTCCCCAGCCAGGCACCCGGCCTCGACAAAACCTTCCTGGCGGTCCAGCATCGCCCGGATGAGGGGCGACTGGGGCAGCGATTGCCCCACCTTCTCCCCGGCATGGGGATAGTTCGCCAGAACGGCGCCCTGCCGGTCCACCAACAGGGCATGGGTCCCCGGGGGCAATTGGCATTTCTTCAGGAAGTCGTCCAGCCAGCCCACGGAGAAACTGGCGACCAGGATGCCGTCGATTTCGCCCCGGGAGTCCAGGACCGGATAGGCCAGGGGCATGATGGGCTGGGGGATGGTCTTGCCGATGACAAAGTCCGAGACCTGAAATCGCCGGGTCTCTTGCAGGCGCCGGAACCAGGCCCGGTCGGCATAAGAAGTGGGCATTGCCGGCTGGGGAACCCCGCCCAAAAGCCGGCCCTGGGCATCGGCAAGCCGATATCCCAGGACCCCTGCGGGTTTTTTCAACAGGCCGGCGAAGATGAGGTTTAAGGAGGCCAGGTCCCGCCCCTTTGCCTGTGGGAGCATGGACAAGATGTACAGGGTATTTTCCTGGTCGGTGATTACTTTATTAAATTGCTCGGAAGTGACCAGGGCCAGGGTCCTGGCTTTCTGCCTGGCCTCCTCCAAGGCATGTCGGCGCTGCTCCCAACTGAAGTAAAACAGCAGCACCAGGGCCGGCAGGACTGTTAGCAGCACCAGCCCCACCAGACGGAACCGCAGACTGAAGAAAAGATTCTCTCGCATGGCTATCCAGGGGTTTTTCTTTCTTATCGGATTCTGGGGGGGGAGATTAATTTCTCCGAGATTATGCGGCAATCTTAGCCGCCACAGTAAAAAATGGTTTGGGGGATACCTCTTCCCGAATATAAACCCGGAAAGTTTCCCTTTTTTGTAACCAAATCGTTTCGTGGGAGGAAAAATAGAACAAATTTCAATGAAAAGGTAATTTCCCCGGTTTTTCCGCTGCCGGTTGTGCAATCAGGTTAATCCATGGCCCCCAAGGACCCATGGCGCGGGGGGTGATGGAAATTAAGATCCACCGCAGTTCACCCGGCCCTCTTAATTAATAAGGAGTGAACCGACAGGTTGGACTTATTAAATTATCGGCTGATCAAGCAACCA
>DASWLF010000318.1:0-1848 GCA_036396255.1 Desulfobaccales bacterium | reverse complement strand
TGGGCTGGATGGGAGTGGGGCTCCTGAAGGCCTCCCGCCACAGCCGCCTGGAATTGGACGCCAAGACCGAAGCCGGCCTGCACCCGGTGGCCGCCGGGGTGCTGATGAGCGCCGCCAACCCCTACTGGCTCATCTGGTGGCTCACCATCGGCTTGGGCTACGTGATGTTTTCCATGAAATTCGGCTTCCTGGGGGTAGCGCTGTTCTACGTGGGGCACATTCTGGCCGATTTCGCCTGGTACACCCTGGTGTCCGGGGCGGTGGCCCAGGGGCGGCACTTCATCTCCGACAAGTACTACCGGGGTTTCCTGGCCGGCTGCGGCGTCTTTCTCTTCGGCTTCGGGGGCTACTTCGGTATCCAGGGAGTGAAGTTTTTTCTGAGCTAGGTTCTTGCTTCGCTAATTATTATATGAGGAAAAGTCAAATTTAACCCCTGGGTTTTAGAAGGCTTAAAGTCCCCCTTTCTTAAAGGGGGATTGAGTGGCAATGATGTTCACTTAAGCTTTCGGTTCCTTTTTGATCGTAGGGGCGGGGTTTCCCCGCCCAATAAAATAAGGATGGTCAACCAAGGGCTGGGAGACCCAGCCCCTACAATGGCGCTTAAGTGAACATCATTGGATTTAGGGGGATTATTAAGCGGTTATTTTATAATCCCCCCTTAACCCCCCTTTAGAAAAGGGGGGTAAAAATCTTGGTTTTGCAGGTCATATTCATGACGAGACCGGCAGCGCCGTGCCTCTACCTAAGAGGATGGTTCGGAATTTTTCGATAGAATGGTCTAAAATTGGAGGCTGAATGATCCATAAAGGTCTGGCAGTTGGTTTGCTGGAGGTCAATTGCTATATCCTGGGCGACGAGGAGACCAAGGAAGCGGTGGTCATCGACCCGGGCGGCGATGAAGACGAGATTCTGGAAGTCCTGAACCACCATAAGTTGCAGTTGAAACTGATCATCGACACCCACGGCCACTTCGACCATGTGGACGCCAACCTGCCCCTGAAAGAGGCCACCGGCGCCCAAATCGTCATTCATGAACTGGATGCCCCGGCCCTGAGCCAGCCCTCCCAGGAGGCCATGTTCTTCACGGGGAACCGCCTGCGCCTGTCCCAGGCCGACATCCTGCTCAAAGAGGGCGACGTCCTGAGCTTCGGGCAATACCGGCTCAAAGTTCTGCACACCCCGGGCCATACCCCGGGCAGCATCAGCCTGGTGATGGAGGGCCACCCGTATGTCTACGTGGGGGACCTGCTGTTCGCCGGGTCCATCGGGCGCACCGACTTCCCGGGCGGCTCCTTCGAAGACCTGATCAACGCGGTGCGCACCAAGATCTTCCCCCTGGGAGACCACTACACCGTGTTTCCGGGCCACGGCCCCGTCACCACCGTGGGCCAGGAGAAGCAGTATAACCCGTTTTTTTGAGTTTTTTATAAGGGGGGAGGGCCAGGGATACTTATGAAAAAGCCCTGCCCTCCCCCCAAGCCACCCACCCAACCCGCTTAAGAGGCCGTGACAGGCGGCCTTCGGCCGACTGTCACGGCCTAAAAACAAAACTTAAGGGGTTGGGGGCGGGGTGTCAGGGGAGGGGGCAGGGGCCACTTACGAGAAAGCCCCTGGCCCCCTGCCCTGAAAGGACTGGCACATGATCTTCACCGGCAAGCATATTTTATTGGGGGTATCAGGCGGCATTGCGGCGTACAAGGCTGCGGAGTTGGCCCGGCGGTTGATCTCTGCCGGGGCCCGGGTCAAGGTGATGATGACCCGGTCGGCCCAGGAGTTTGTGGGTCCCCTGACGTTCCAGGCCCTCACCGGGGAGAAGGTGGCGGCGGCCATGTTCGGGCCCGGCAGCGA
>DASWLF010000317.1:0-4127 GCA_036396255.1 Desulfobaccales bacterium | reverse complement strand
GCCCGGGCCACATAGGTCTGGAAACCCTCGGGGTCCCGGCGGTAATACTCCAGGGCCCAGCCTTTCTGGGCCGGGGTCACCTTGCCCGCCTTCAGGGCCTCCTCCACCACCCGGGCCGCGGTCTCGCCGGCCAGGCGCTCCTTGAGGGCCTGCAGTTCTTCCTGGGCTGCCGAGAACCGGCCGGCCCCGGCCTTCAAGGCCGCCACCGCCCCCTTAAGCTGGGAGGCCGAAGCGTCCCCCGGCAGGGCCAGGGCTTCGGCCAGCTCCCGGAACACCTCCAGAACCCGAACGCCAAGTTCCTCCTGGCCCGCCTCCGGTTGCAACCCCACCCGGCATTTGAGTGCTTCCATAGTCTCGGTCTCCTCCTCTCTTGCCATCATCGCTCCCAGGGCCATGAGGTCGCCCCCCTCCGCCGAGGACTGGCACCCGGCCTTGGCCACCAGTGGCGGCAAGGACTTGATGGCCGGCACGTTGGTGAGGCCCAGGTGCATCAGGACGGTGGGCTTCCGGCTCGATGGGTCCAAGCGCAGCACCGGGGAGAAATAACGGTATTCCCGGTTGGCCAAATACTCCCGGGCCTGGTCCGTCCACTCCACTTGGGCCCAGAGACCGTCGCCCCGGGCTTCCAAATGTTTGATCCATCCCGCCGCCGGGGCCCGCTCTCCTTGCAAGGACTGGTGCTCGTAGTCGATGACCAGATCCACCCCCCGGGAGCGGAAAGCCGCCACCATGTGCCCCAGGGACTCTTCATCCACCTCCAGGGGCTCGCGCTGGTCCACCAGCTCCACCTTCCCCAGGGGCAGGATGCGGATCCATTCCGGCAGGGCGTGGTCCTGGGACTGGCATGCCACTTTCATCGCCATGGTATCTTCCCTTAATCTCCCTCGGTTTGCGGCGCCGCCACCGGGGACTCTCCGGCTGCCGCCACCCCGGCTTCCTGCGCCAGATTTCTGGCCTCCTGGGTCTGTATTTCCAGTTGCTTCGCCTGTCCGGGGTCCGGGCACCACTGCCGCTGCAGTTCCCCGGCCAGGAGCAGGGTGGTGTCCGCGGCCACCACCGCCCGCCGCACCTTGTCGTTCAGCTGCCATTCCCCTTCAAGCATCGGGTCGTAGAAAGTCTGCACGGTCACCAGGGAGCGGTGCACTTTGTCGAACACCCCCGGATGGGCGCAGCAGCCGGACAGCCATACCAGGGCAAAAAGCATGGCCCACCTGACAATTTTCATCGTCGACTCCTCTTCGGGAACAGATGTTTTTAGTTTCGAGTTTCGAGTTTCGAGTTTTTAGTTGGAATCCCCATCGCTCCTCTCCCTTTTGGGGGTGAGGAGTTTGGTATGGCTAACCCCGGGATTTTGCCGCATCTTACCTCTCTCAAAACTCGAAACTTGAAACTTGAAACCCATTACTCAGCCGCCGGCAGCGGCATGCCGAACCGCTCCGCCAGGTGTTCCGGGCTCAATTTGACTCCCATGGCCGCCAGGTTGCGGTAGACCTCCGACAAGGTCTTCAGGTCTTCTTCTTCCTCGTACTTGAAGCGGAACCAGGGAACCGGCTGGTCCCAGCCGAAGTTGAACCCCACCAGGGGCCGCAGCAGCTGTTCCCTGAGAGTGGTACCCAGGGCCTGGGCGTCGGCTTCCACCAGGTCCCGCCGCACCTGGGCGTGCACCCGGCCGGTGCTGTAGGTGCCGGTGGACCCGGCGGTGTCGGTGGTCAGGGTCTGCCCCAGCACCGCCTTGGACATCTCCCGGTTGCAGAATTCGGCCATGGCCTGGTAGGGGTTGGTGTTGCCCCCCCGGCTGGCGGCCTGGATGAACTCGATCTCGGTGGCCTTGCTGATGACCCCGGCGGCATCGGACCCCAGGTTGCGGATGGCCCGCACCAGGGCCTCCCGGTCCGCCGGGGAGGCCGCGGGATCGTATTTTCCCAGTCGCAGCGGCATGCCGAAGACCTCGTTGAACGCAGCCCAATCCTTCAAGGCGTAATTTTTCAGCAGGTACATCCAGCCCACCACCCTGAGGACCCCGGCCCGGCAGGCATGGCCGCTGCGGGCCTTGTAGCGGTGGTAGATCACCTTCCAGGGGGGCGGCTCCACCCCCTGCCAGGACGCCTCCCGGGTCAAGAGGCGGGGGTTCAGGTCATCGCCGAAGGTCACCTGCTTCGGAGGGATCCACCTGAGGGCCGTTACCCGGGCCTGGCCCCCGGCCACTTCCCAAATGATCTCCGAAAGGGCGAAACCTTTGCCGATGGCGTCCAGCAGGTCCAGAAAAGCCCCTTCCAGGTCGGGGATGGCGTAGATGATCTCCCCCACCGCCCCGGCAATGCGCTCATCCTCCGGGGTCTTGGCGTAGGGGAGCACTTCGTAGTCCTTGCTCAGCACCGCCAGCTTCCGGGTCTGGAGAATGGCCGCCAGGTGGGCGTCTTTCTCCTCCATCTCCTCGAAGAGCTCCATCTGGCGGTAGGCGTTGCCCTGATCCGCGTCCCGGAAGATCTCCGCCAGGCGCGTCGGCGTCAGACCCACGCTGGGATAACTGCTCCACCGCTCCGCCAGGCTCACCGAGGACAGCTCCCGGGTCTCCGGCGGCCCGGTGCTTTTAAAGACTCTCCCAAAGAAATCCTTCAGCCCCATGGTTTCTCCTATGAGTGAGCAGAAAACCAATACGCAAAGTCCTTTTCTGCTCACTGCTCACAGCTTACTGCTCACCCCTAAAAAGCCCCCCGGCCCTGGAAGACCCGCGGCTGCACCCGCTCATAGGGCTCGGCGGCCGCACCCGAGAATTCCTGGGCCAGCCGCACGGCCCCCTCCAGGGCATCGGGCCCGTCGTCGTGCAGGGTCCGGGACGGGAAGTAGAGCAGCTGTTCGATGAGCAGCTCCTGGTCCGAGTGCCCCCGGATGAACCGGATCTTGCCCCGCTCCAGCAAAGGCGACAGGCTGGCCACCCGGGTTTCCTTGGCGATGCGGTGGGTCACGCCCTTGAGGGGCAAAAGCTGCCCCAGCTCCTGCCCCAGCCGGTCAAACTCCTTGAGCAGCAGTCGCTGGAACAGGTTGTCCTCCACCCCCAGGACCTGGTAGCAATACTCCCGGTGCCGGTTGAAAATGGCCCGCAGGGTCTGCTCCAGGGTGACCTTCTGGATGAAGGCGTCCATCACGTAAAACACCATCTCCTGCCGCTCCCAGCCCACGGTGACGACGGCCTTGTAATCGGAGGCGGCCCCGGTTTCCAGGGACGGGTCGAAGAATCCCGCCACCACCAGGTCCCGGTCCTTGAGGATGTCCGGGTGGTAATAGTGGATCCACTCTTCCTGGAAAAACCCGCTTTCCGGGGCCGGCTCGTTCATCTTCTCCCGGTTGAAGGCCACCGTCCCCATCAACTGTTTCTGCATCTGCAACCTGGCCACGGGGTGCCGGGCTTCCCACAGGGAACTGCCGTTCTCCTGGTGGGCCCGGTAAATCCGGCGCCGGAAATGGCAGTAGGGCTCATCCTGGCTGGTGAGCATCAGGTGCAGGGCGCTCTTCCACCTCAAGATGGTACCGATGATCATCAGGTTGCCGCCCACATCCAGCGCCGGATAGACCGCCGACTTCACCCAGTCCAGGATCTGCTGCACGATCTCGGGGTTGCGCACGTTGATGTCGTTTTCGAGATCGTCCAGGATGATCAAATCCGGGCGCCACTGCCGGTGCTTCAAGCCCCGGAGGCGCTGGCCCCGGCCCCGGGACTTCACCCGGATGTCGTTTAGAGTGACGAAATCGTCCACGCTTTTGTTGGCCTTCGCCAGCTCGCCAAAGTCCTGGATCAGCCGCTCGTTGTAAAGGAGCTCCAGGTAGAGATAGCCGGTGAGATCCGAAGCCAGGTCCTCGGTGTCGCTGCCGATGATGATGAAACGGCGCCGTCCGAAGCAGATCTGATGGAGCACGTAACCGAAGGCGCACACCGTGGTTTTGGCGAACTCCCGGGGGGCGGCCACCACCGCCGGCACCACCACCTCGGTGGCGGCGGCCCCCTGGCTTGCCCCCGGGTTTTTGGGTTTCGGCTTGCGGCTCTCTGAGGCAGGGGGCTGGCTCGTCATCCCCACCGTGGCCGCCAGGGGCTTAAGAGGAGCTTCCCCTCTGGCCGGCTGCCGCTCCAG
>DASWLF010000316.1:0-4320 GCA_036396255.1 Desulfobaccales bacterium | reverse complement strand
TGCCAGCTTAGCGATAGCATCAGGCGAGGACCCTCTATGGGTCGCGAAAATAATGGGTCATGCCCGCCCTGATCAACTTTTCCTGAAATACGCATCTTACCTCGAGGGGGTGAAGCCGGACGGCGAGAAATTACTGAACCTGGTAGGCAAGAAAACATTTTTGAGGGCCATCACCTAAAAGGTGAGGCCACCAGGTGGGCGCCTGGTGGCCCCGGCCATGAGCCAGAAACCCGGCCTTGGCGCATGGCAAGATGGTAGCGGGGGTAGGATTTGAACCTACGACCTTCGGGTTATGAGCCCGACGAGCTTCCAGGCTGCTCCACCCCGCGTCATTGTCAATCCATGTCTTGTTTTTAAAACAATTAATCTCCCCATAGTCAATGGCAAAAACGATCGGCAAGCTGGACACCATGATAATGCTGGCGAAATTAGCGCTAATCTGGTTTCGAAAAATAATTCACGAATCAAGGGAGCCTGGCGTCAGTTCCCCGGCTGCGGCCAGGTCCCGGCCCAGATGGGGCAGGGCCGCGAAAATCAAGGCCGCCCCCGCGGCCAGGGCCGCCAAGGTGAGGGAGACCCCCCACTTCAGGGCCCAGAGGTCCGAGACCCAGCCGATGAGGAAAGGCGAGGGCACGTCTCCCACCAGGTGGATGACCACAATATTGAGAGCCACGGCCTGGGCCCGGCGCCAGGGTCCCGCCACGCTGACGATCACCGCAGTGAGGACCCCGGGGTTCAGGAACAGCAGGAAAACCGCGGCCACCAGGGCCGGGACGTAGATGCCGGGGCTGGCCGCGAAGATGGCCAGGGCCGCCAGGGGCAGGGCCAGGACGATGCCCACCCCGCTGACCCAGAGGGGCGCCCCCAGGGTGCGCCGCAGCAGACGGTCGCCCAGCAACCCGCCGGTCAGGGTGCCCAGGCCGCCGGCCAGAGTCACGGTCCCAAACAGCAGCAGGTTGGCCTGGGAGAGTGAGAGCCCCTTGGCCACTTCCAGGTAGCGGGGCATCCAGAAAGCCAGGCCCCCCAGGGCAAAGGTCACCATGCCGTAACCCAGGGTGACCCGGCGCAGGGTGGGAATCCGGAACAGGCCCCAGTAATCTTTGAGGGGCGCAGGCTTTGGCGCGGCCACTGAGGTGAGGGAAGGTGCCGGGCGTCCCGCCGGCAGATGATAGACCAGGCCCGCCAGCAGCAGGCCGGGGACTCCGGCCAGCAGAAAAGCCGGGCGCCAGCCCCAATGGCCGCCCACCACCGCGCCCACCAGATAGGCCAGGGCCGAGCCCACCGGCAGGGCCAGATAGAACAGGCCCAGGGCCCGGGCCCGGCGCCCCAGGGGCAGGATATCCGCCAGGTAAGCCGGCGCCAGGGTGCCGAAGGAAGCTTCCCCCACCCCCACCGCGCCCCGGGCCAAAATTAGGGTGGGGTAGGAGGTGACCCAGAAAGTGAGGCTGGTGGCCAGGCTCCACAGCACCGCGCCGCCGGCCATGAGGTGGGTGCGGCCCCAGCGGTCCCCCAGGTAGCCGAAAATGGGAGAAGCAAAGAGATAAACCAGGAAGAAGGCGGTGCCCAAAAAACCGAAGGCCCGGTCGCTCAAGGCCATCTCGGCCTTCACCAGGCTGCCCATGGAGGCGATGAGATACCGGTCCAGATAATCCAGCAGGTTGAGTACGGTCAGGATGAGCAGGGCTCGGGCGGGCAGGGACATGGACATGGGCAAGGGCGTCGTCCGGCTTTGGTTTTTTTAACCTATACCCCTTTTGCCGGAAAAAACCAGCCAAATTTGACCCATCAGTGCTTCTCCCTCCAGAAGGTCCAGAGGAGCACCAACAGGCAGAAAATGATCAGACCCCAGCCCATGGTTCTGCCCCCTCAAATAATTCCTTTTTAAACGGAGGGGTTTCCCTTGCTGACTGCACCGTAGGGGCGGGTTTCAAACCCGCCCCTACAATCCTCGAACCATTTAGCCGGCTTGGTATAGCTTACCAAAAAACTCCCAGAAATCCGGAAAAGACTTGGCCACCACCTCCGGGTCCTTAATGACCGTGCCGGGGGCCTTAAGGCCGGCCACTGCGAAGCTCATGGCCAGACGGTGGTCCCCGTAGGTGTCGATGGCGGCGCCCCGGGGCTGGCCGCCGGAAATGACCAGGCCGTCGGCGGTTTCCCGGACCGCAATCCCCATTTTCCCCAATTCCGTGGCCACCGCGGCCAGGCGGTCCGACTCCTTGTGGCGCAGGTGGGCCACCCCGGTGATCACCGTGTCCCCCCGGGCGAAGGCCGCCACCACCGCCAGGGTGGGCACCAGATCGGGCATGGCGGCCATGTCCACCTGGATGCCGCCCAAGGGACCGCCCGCCACCGTGAGGCCCGCGGGCGAGGACTCCACCCGGCAGCCCATGCGCTCCAGGATCAGGGGGAAGGCGGCATCGCCCTGGCAGGAGTCCGGGCGGAGGTTGGTGATGGTGACCCGGCCGCCGGTGATGGCCGCGGCGGCCCAAAAGTAAGAGGCGCTGGAGGCGTCGGCCTCGATCTCGCAGTCCTGAGGCAGATAGGCCTGGCCTCCCGGCACCTGGAAAAACCGGTAGCCTTCCCGGTAATAGGAGATGCCGAAGCCCCCCATAACTTCCAGGGTCAGGTCCACGTAGGGGCGGGACACCAGCTCGCCGGTGACCGTGAGGTCCAGCCCCTCAGGGGCCAGGGGACCGATGAACAGCAAGGCCGACACGTACTGGCTGCTGACCGCCCCGGAAAGGCTGGCCCGGCCGCCGGTAAGGCCACCCCGGATGATGACCGGCGGGCAGCCGTCGCCGCGCTCCGACGCGGCCCGCACCCCCAACTGCGCCAGGGCCGTGAGCAGCTCCCCCAGGGGCCGCTGGCAGAGGCGTTCGGTGCCGGTGAGACGGTACTCGCCCTGCCCCAGGGCCACCAGGGCGGTGAGGAAGCGCATGGAGGTGCCGGAGTTGCCGAGATAAATGGGCTCCGCCACCGGGAGCCAGCGGCCGCCGGCGCCCCGGACCAACACCCCGGCGTCCTGCCAGGCGATGCCCGCCCCCAGGCGCGCCAGGGCCTGGGCCGTCAGTTCGGTGTCTTCGGCCTTGAGGGCGTTGGTCAGAAGGCTTTCCCCGGTGGCCAGGCTTGCTGCCACCAACGCCCGGTGGGTGTAGCTCTTGGAGCCGGGCAGGGTGAGGGTGGCTTCAACCGCGCCGCATGGTTCGATATGTCGGGTCAAGGTATTCTTGCTTTTGTCAGTGTAGGGGCGGGTTTGGAACCCGCCCCTACGTTATGTAGGGTGGGCACTGCCCACCATAATTTAGGGCGGTGCCAATCTAAGCTTGGGGACCATTAAAAACTGGCCCCCCTCACCCCAGCCCTCTCCCCCCGCAGGGGGGAGAGGGAGGAAAAAATTGGTGGCACAGGCGTCTCGCCTGTGCTTACGTAGGTTGGCCAAGGCCCACCAACGTCAATTAGAAGGCGGGCGGTGCCAGCCCCCCATCTTTCTGGCACAGGCTGGAAAGCCTGTGCCACCAAGTCTTATGGGGGTTGGGGGAGAGGGTTTGGGAGAGGGATTGTAAGTGGCCCTCTGCCCCTGGCCCCCTCTCCCAAGAACTCAGCCCTCCTCCCCCAGGGCGGCATACGCCGCCCGGGACATGGTCTCCAGGGGCGCGGGCTGGTCGGTCCACAGCTCGAACTGGGCGGTGGCCTGGTGGATGAGCATCTGCAGGCCGTCGATGGTGGCGCAGCCGCGGTTTTGGGCCTCCCGCAGGAGCCGGGTTTGCAAAGGCCGGTAAACGATGTCCATGACCAGGGTGAACCGGGGTAGCAGGTCCGGGCTTAGGGGAATTTCTTCAACCTGCGGCTCCATGCCCACGGGGGTGGCGTTGATTAACCCGGTGGCGGGGCACTGCCCCAGGGCGTTCAGGGCGATGGCCGCCGCCCCCAAATCTTCGGCCAGGGCCGTGGCCCGGGCCGCGTCCAGGTCGGTTAGGGTGACCCGCCCGCCGGCCTCCGTGAGTCCGAAGGCGATGGCCCGGGCGGCGCCGCCGGCCCCCAGGATGAGGAAGTGCTCCCCGGCGATGGCGACCCTAGCCTGCAAAGCCGCCAGCGCCCCCAGCCAGTCGGTGTTGTAACCCACCAGGTGGCCATTCCGGTTCACCACGGTATTCACCGCGCCGATTTGGACGGCCCGGGGGTCCAGTTCGTCCAGGAGGGGGATGATTTCCTCTTTGAAGGGGAGGGTGACGCTCACCCCGGCCAGGTTCAGCCCCCGGAGGCCGGCCACGGCCGCCGTGAGATCGGGGACCGGAAAGGCCACGTAGACCGCGTTGA
>DASWLF010000315.1:0-1906 GCA_036396255.1 Desulfobaccales bacterium | reverse complement strand
GCACCAGCAGCGGCCTGGTCCTCAGGCTCCTCCAGGCCAGCGCCCCCACCCAGGAATCCAGGGAGCTGTGGGTGTTCAGGACCTCTATCTCATCCCGGCCCAGCAGGCGGCGCAGTCTGGCCCAGGCCCGGAGATTCCGGGTGCCGCCGAAAGGGACCGCCGTGACCTGGAAACCTTGGGCCCGGGCCCTGGAGTAGAGTTCCCCCCGGGGGTCGCAGGCCAGGGACACCCGGTGCCCCCGCTGCCGCATGACCGCGGCCTCCGCCAGGATGCGGCGCTCCTGCCCGCCCCAGCCCAGGGAGGATTCGGTGTGCAGGATGGCGTAGGTCCGGTGCGGGAATTTAAGCCCCAATGAGCCCCCCTGTTAATCGGCTGAAGCAGTGCCGGTGGCGCCGTCTAACTTTCGGTCTTCCAGGAGTTCCTGGTAGAGGCTCTCCAAACGGCGCAGCATCGCCTCTTGGGAATAATGGGCCAGCACGGTGCCCCGGGCCGCCTCCCCCATGCGGGCCCGGGCCTCGGGCTGCTGGTAGAGGTCCAGGATGGCCCTGGCCAGGTCCGGGGCGTCGCCGGGGTTCACCAAGCGGCCGTTGACCCCGTCGTCAATGACCTCCAGGGCCCCGCTCACCCGGGTGGCCACCACCGGCAGCCCCGCCCCCATGGCCTTGAGCAGCGCCAGGGGCAGGCCTTCCCACAGCGAGGGCTGCACAAAAACGTCCAGGGCCCGGTAAATCTCCGGCAAATCCCGGCGGGTCCCCAGGAAACGCACCCGGCCCGCCACCCCCAGGTCCCGGGCCTGCGCCATCAAGGCTTGCCGCCGCCGGCCGTCGCCCACCAGGAGCACCGTCAAGTCGGCAATCTCCCGGGCCAGCGCCGGCAAGGCCGCCAGCAGATGCCCGTGCCCCTTTTGTTCCTCCAGGCGGCCCACCGCGCCCACTACAAAGCCGGAGACCCCCAACCGTTCCCTGGCCTCGGCCTGGCTCAACGGGGTCTCCAGTTCCGCCGGGCGAATGCCGTAAGGCAGCAGCAACAACCGCCGGGCCGGCACCCAGTCATAGCGCCGCACATCCCGCCAGACCTGGGAGCTGCCCACCAGGACCCGGTCCGCCGCCCGGGCCAGCAAGAAGTTCCAGACCCGGCGGTGCAACTTTACCCGGGTGTAAGAGTTGTGCACCGCGGCCACCACCGGCAGGCCCAGCCCCAGGGCCGCCAGCCGCCCATAGAGATTGGGATGGTACAGGTGGGTGTGGAGGATGTCCGGCCGGACCTCCTTGAGGAGGCGCCGCACCGCGGCCACCAGCCTCCAGGCGGAAGTGCGCTTGAGATCCAGGCCCAGGCTGGCGACGGCGTAACCCGCGGCCGCCAACTCCTCCCCCACCGCGCCCGGCTGGCCGATCGTGGCCGCGCCGGCCTCAAACCGGTCCGGGTCCAGCCCCTTGACCACCGCGGCCACCAGGTCTTCCGCGCCCCCCACCGGCATGGTGGCCAGCAGGTGCAGTACTTTTATGCGGCCCCTATCCAACCTCGGTCCCGTTACCTCTCAATTTAATCCATTATAACAAAAATGGCGCCGGCTTGATCCCAATTTCGCCGCCGGGCAACGCTTTCCCCCATCGGTGCAAACCAGGACTTTGGGGTAGGGGAACTGGCCCCCCGGCCGCGGCCGGCGCCAGGGGGTAGGCCGGCCCCCGCCGCGCCGCTGGCACCCCGGCGGGCTCCCGGCGCCGGGGGCCCTGATATCAAGACGCAATCAAACAAGTGGCACAGGCGTCTCGCCTGTGCAGGCGCAGGCTGAAGCCTGCAGCTACAAATAATAACTTTTTGATCGCAACTCAGTACCAGTTCTTGGTTTTTGGTTCAAGTTCAGGGGCCTGGCCTGTAGACCCCGCTTCTACTATGCTAAACTTTC
>DASWLF010000314.1:0-3806 GCA_036396255.1 Desulfobaccales bacterium | reverse complement strand
GCGGATATGCCGAAATCCCTGACACCAGAAACCACGTCATGATTGCCATTACGATTCGAGTGTGCATAAGTTTCTCCTGGGATTTTCTTTTCTAGACTTAAACTGCCTCTACAGCATGAACTTCTGGGGTGAGCTTGGGCCTCGACAACAGAAGCAACTTATTAGGCTTGCACACCGCTACTGCTATGAAAGGCACGAGCAGACACTTCAAGTCTGTTATTACTGTTGCTGCCGTCCACCATGGCTACAGCAACTACAGGGGAACCCGAGCAGAATGGGTTCGGATGCCAGGTGTTGGGAAATCTTGAAAAGGAAAAGACCAACGAGGGCGAACAGAAGGTTATTTACAGGGGTATGCCGCCAGAACCGCAAAAATAGCAGGAA
The DNA here is from genome assembly GCA_036396255.1 of Desulfobaccales bacterium. Taxonomy (GTDB): domain Bacteria; phylum Desulfobacterota; class Desulfobaccia; order Desulfobaccales; family 0-14-0-80-60-11; genus DASWLF01. The sequence goes on along the minus strand of DASWLF010000314.1, from coordinate 3,422 downwards.
TGGATTATTTTGAGTGGATGGGGAACTTCATCTGCCGCCGGCTGGGTCTGGAAGGTGCTGAAAGGGATGTCCGGTAAATATATGAGTATGGGTAGCTGGATAGCCTGAAAGTCGCAGTCGCTCGAGAACACCTTGGTGTGTTGATAAAATGGCTGGGAGAAGATGGAACCCGATTGACACAGGCTCGGAGGACCTGAAAACGTGGCCTTGCCGAGAAGTGTACAATCGGCCAGGTCAAGCAGCAAGACAACTAAGCCTAAGAGGATGAAATGCCGTTTCAACATGGTCACCCGGTGAGAGCCCAAGCAAGCCAGCCAATCTATTTCCTGAAAACCGCACGTCTTCAGAATCTTGTACCTGCTTTCTTAATTAATTTCAGATTCAAGAAAAGGAAATAGGCGAAAATGCCTAATTTCAGATAGGTAAAGCTACCTAAAAAAATTCATGTCATTTTTCTTCTTAGAATTTTCCATGGAAACATCTCTTGACAAACTCGATTTCAAGGGAAATCGGCCGAAATGCAGACGGCCTTTGGTTTCATTGCGCAGGGCAACTGGGTTCCTAAGAAAGGTAGCGGCGCGCTTTTTCAGCCTTATGGGTCGAGTAGCTTGGGGGGAGTTACACTCCCATGCCCTCACGGAGCCTTACTTGAAACTTTCGGCTCATTACTCTCCGGTCAACACCCTGAAAAAGCGAAGCCGGCATGCCTCCATGGGGAAGGGCGTGTCTGGGGTTGCATATTCTGCATTAACCATTGGAAGGCTTAAAAGAAACGTGGCGATTATGACAAATAACTTGCCACACTAGAAAGTTACCTCTGAAATCAGAAAACTCTTGATAACATCCTAATCTCAAAACAGTTAAGAATAAGAGTTTTAATGCCTAAGCCCTCACTTCTGGTCCTGACGATATTCACGAACCATAAACCTTTCCGGCGAAATGACGCACCACTTCCAGGGCCGCGGCCTTCTCCGCCTCTTGGGACCCGAGCAATCCCGGAACTTATTTCCCTGGCAGCCGGGGCAGGTCGGCCAGGGCCTTCTTGATCATCTCATCGGGCTCAATTTCGATGTCTTTGAGGGTGCCCTCCAGGTAGGCGTCGTAGGCGGTGAGGTCGAAATGGCCGTGGCCGGAGAAGTTGAAGACGATGCACCTATCTTTCCCGGTCTCCTTACAGACCCTGGCCTCGTCCACCGCCGCCTTGACCGCGTGGGCCGTCTCCGGCGCCGGAATGATCCCCTCGGTGGCGGCAAAGAGACGGGCCGCCTCAAACACCGGGTTCTGGGGGTAGGCCCGGGCCTCGATGATCTTCTCATGCACCAGCAGACACAGCAGGGGGGCGTCGCCGTGGTACCTGAGGCCCCCGGCGTGGATCCCCGAAGGCACGAAGGAATGGCCCAGGGTGTACATCATGATGAGGGGGGTGAGCCCCGCGGTGTCCCCAAAGTCGTAGGTGTAGGTCCCCTTGGTGAGGGTGGGGCAGGCGGTGGGCTCCACCCCGATGAAACGGATGTCCTTGCCGCGGAGCTTGTCCGCCACGAAGGGGAAGCAGAAACCCGCGAAGTTGCTGCCGCCGCCCACGCAGCCGATGAGGATGTCCGGCTCTTCCCCGGCCAGGGCCAGCTGCTTTTTGGTCTCCAGGCCGATGATGGTCTGGTGCAGCATCACGTGGTTGAGGACGCTACCCAGGGAGTAGTTGGTGTCCCCATGGGTGGCCGCGTCCTCCACCGCCTCGGAGATGGCCATGCCCAGGCTGCCGGAGGTCTCCGGATCCCGGGCCCGGAGGTGGCGCCCGGCGTTGGTGCGGTCCGTGGGAGACGGATAGACCTCAGCGCCCCAGATGTGCATTAAGGAGCGGCGGTAAGGCTTCTGCTGGTAGCTCACCTTCACCATGTAAACGGTGCACGCCAGATTGAAGAAGTTGCAGGCCAGGGCCAGGGCGCTGCCCCACTGGCCGGCTCCGGTCTCGGTGGCCAGCCGTTTGATGCCCGCCGCCCGGTTGTAGTAGGCCTGGGCCACCGCGGTGTTGGGCTTGTGGCTCCCCGCGGGGCTCACGGACTCGTTCTTGTAATAGATGCGGGCCGGGGTGCCCAGGGCCGCCTCCAGGTTGCGGGCCCGGTGCAGGGGGCTGGGCCGCCACAACTGGTAGATGCGCCGGACGTCGTCGGGAATGGGAATCCAACGCTCGACGCTGACCTCCTGCTTGATGAGCTCCAGGGGGAAGATGGCGGCCAGGTCCTGGGGCGTGATCGGCTCCCCGGTGGCCGGGTGGAGGTACGGCGGCAGAGGGGCCGGCAGGTCCGGGATGATGTTGTACCATTCCTGGGGCATTTCACTTTCGCTCAAGAGAATCTTGTAAGAATCCATATCCTGAAGCTGCTCCTTGGGGTTTAGATCAAAGGGTATTTAGAAGCCGTGGGTTTTTATTTCCTGAGGCGCCCATGGAGGGCGCTTGGGGGTAAGCCAGGGTAATCCCTAACACGCTTAATTTCAGAAAAAAATCAGGTTACTAATTACAGCTAAGGATATTAGGCGCCTTGGCGTGTTTCTTTCTTCTGTCTTTCTATAAACGCTTTTAGAACGGCGTTTATTCGACTTTGGTATTTTTTACCCCGGGCCTTGAACCAGTCCACTACCTCGCGGTCCAGGCGGATGCAAACCGGCACCTTTCTTTCGGGTAACCGAATGTCAGCGTTCCGGAAAAAGGCTTCGCCTAATTCTGGGATATCGGAAAAATCAATATCCTCGTCCTTTAGCGCATCAACTCGGGCCCAGTCGCTGCGCGAGCTCTTCTGCAAATTTTTCTCTTTCATTTTTATTCGCCTTTCGTAAAGAAATTACTCTGACGGTATCTTCTTCGGGTTCGGAATAAGCGATGACCACCACCCTATCCTTGATAGACCCAAGCCCAATGAAACGGTCCTCGCCATAATCCTCCCGGATGTCCAGGGCTACCAGCATAGGTCCGTCAAACATCTCATGGGCTTCACGAAAATCAATGCCATGCTTGGAAATGTTTTCGCGGCGCTTTCCTTCATCCCAGACAACCCTCATGAATTACTGTAAATACATTTTGTCTATATGTCAAGGTAATCTCTGAGAGTCTGTCACTGAATAACTAATCATTGTTCGTCTGACCAGTCCCCCGCAATGCCGTTTGCCATCCCGTCAGGGGTGCGGTAAAATTTGAAGATATCAATTGGCAAAAGGAGATGTTGCCATGCCCCGCCAGGGATCGCGCCACGACCACTACCTGGAGCTCCTGGAGCACCTCAAGACCATGTTCCCCGTGCCGGTGTCCAACCCGGTTCTCGATGGCTATTTTGTCCATACCGTCTCCCGGTTCCTGGACCTGGTGGACGATCTGAAGTCGGCGGTGCCTATCCTGGGAGAAAAAAGAACAGACCACTACATCACCTCCC
>DASWLF010000313.1:0-3264 GCA_036396255.1 Desulfobaccales bacterium | reverse complement strand
TGGCGGAGGGAGTAGGATTCGAACCCACGGACCTTGCGGTCTCTGGTTTTCAAGACCAGCGCCTTAAGCCACTCGGCCATCCCTCCGCTGGGATTTTATTAGCACCCGCGCCTCTTAATGTCAACGGCAGGAACGGGGGTAAGCCAGGGGCGGGGTAACCCCGCCCCTACGGTTGGTTTGCGGCCTGGCTCGGCTGGGCACGGCACGCCGTGCCCCTACAACTGCACCCTTTTTCCCATTTTGGGGGGTTGGGTGGGGGGCTTGGGGGGAGGCGCAGGGGCCACTTACGAAAAAGCCCCTGGCCCCCTCCCTCAAGACCATCCCTCAAGTCCGCTTATCCACCACCCGCTGGGCCTTGCCGTCGCTACGGGGCAGGGTGTTGGGCTCCACCAGCTCCACGCTGGGGGTCACCAGCAGTTCGCTCTTCAGGGCCTGGGTGATGCGGTTCTGCAATTGTTTAAGGTACTTGAGGTCTTCCTGGAAGAAGTTCGGCTGCACCTCCACCTTGACGTGCATCACGTCGTTGAAGTTCTCCCGGGTCAGCTCCACCAGGTAGTGGGTCCCCACTTCCGGCATGGCCATGAGCACTTTGTCTATTTGCATGGGGAAGATGTTGACCCCTTTGACGATGAGCATATCGTCGCTTCTCCCCTGGATGCGGGAGAGGCGGCGGAAGCTGCGGCCGCAGGGGCAGGGGGTGGGGTCGCAGGAAGCCAGGTCCCGGGTGCGGTAGCGCAGGAGCGGCATGCCCTGGCGGTTAAGGTTGGTGAACACCAGCTCCCCCAGCTCTCCCGGCGGCGTCGGCTCCAGGGTCCGGGGGTCCACCACCTCCAGCAGGAAGGAGTCTTCCCAGACGTGCATGCCGTTTTGTTCCGGGCACTCGAAGGCCACCCCGGGGCCGTTCATCTCCGAGAGCCCGTAGGAGTTGTAGGCCTTGACGCCGTACGCCGCCTCGATGCGCCGCCGCAGGTCCTCGGAGTGGGGCTCGGCGCCGGTAAAAGCCAGGCGCAGGCTGAGATCCCGGGGGTCCACCCCCAGGTGCTCAAAGGTATTGAGGAGATAGAGGGCGTAGCTGGGGATGATGTGGATGGCGGTGGTGCCGAACTGCTGCATGAGGCGGACCTGGCGGACGCGGTTGCCGGCCCCCACCGGGATGGTGAGGGCCCCCAGGCGCTCGGCGCCGTAATGGAACCCCAGCCCCCCGGTGAACAGCCCGTAGCCCATCATGTTCTGGAAGACGTCCGGGGCCCGCATCCCGGTCATGTACATGGAGCGGGCCACCAGGTCGGCCCAGGTCTCGATATCGGCCCGGGTGTAATAGATGACGGTGGCCTGGCCCGTGGTGCCCGAGGAGGCGTGCAGCCGCACCATGTCGGTGAGGGGCGCGGTGAGCATCTCAAGCCCCCGGGCCCGCAGCTCGTCCTTGGTGGTGAAGGGCACTCGCCGGATTTCATCCAGGGATTTAAGGTTTTCCGCGGAACCTCCCGCCTCCTGAAGCCGCGAGGCATAAAAGGGGCTGCGGGCGGCCCGGGCCAGGGTCGCCCGCAGGCGCTCCAGCTGCAGCTTCTCCAGTTCCCCCGCTTTCAAGGTTTCAATGGACGCATCCCAATACACCTTCTTCTCCTGTGTCTGCGGGCAAATTAACCTGATCCAATTAATCCGGAGTTGGCAACAGATTGGCGGCGGGGCCGGTCAGGCTGAATGGCGGGCGCGGCGCCCACCCTTTATCTGAAAATATATCCTTTTTAAGCCTGCTCCGGCAATGGGGGGGGTCAGGTACACCGGTTATTACTCGGAGCATTAAAGAAATTGCCTCGGCTCGGTTTGAGGGCACGGCACGCCGTGCCCCTACGGTTCAGAAAGGGCAATTAGTGTTTCGCTCCGCGTCATAAATTTGTCCGTATCCGACAACGGGTCTAAAGAAAGCGGCTATTCCCCCCTGCCGGCCCCGGTCCAGGGAACCGCCCTGGTTTAAACCGCCGGCCCGCCCAACCCCCCCCGCCAGCGCCACCTACTTCAGTCGTTGCCCGGGGCCGGCCTTTGGGGTCTCCTCCATGCAACGCCAGAATTCCTGCGGGCTCTGGGCGTTCACCCGCTCACAGAGTTGTTTGCCCCGGGCCATTACAAGATACTTTTGGTAGGCAGCCTCATCCCCGATGTATAAGGTTGTAGAGCGTTCATCCCCATAAACATGATAGACTTCGCCATCGCGGCTATAGGTGACGATTTTCCCCTTGGGCAGGGAGTTCAGCAGCGCCTGCCTCTTGGGGGTTTCCAGATTCACGTCCCACGGCTGGAAGCCGGAGTCGGTCAGCATATATTGCATTGATACGGTCTGCTGGCCGGTCTGCTGGCTGGTCTGCCCCCCGGCACAACCGCTAACCACCATGGTGACAAAGATGAAAAAGATTGCCGCCTTGGACCTGGCCTGGCTCCAGTTCGTCATCCTGCCCTCCTCTTAACTCAGATCTCCTACGTCCCCGACCGCACGGCCAGTCCAACGCCCCGCTCCCGCCACCGGGGCCAGGCCTGGGGCGACGTCACCGGCCTCATCATATCTCAATAGGGCCGCCCCCGGCCCTCTCCCACAATATAGCCGACTTTCTCCTCTTTCAAGACCTCTCATACCGAGTTGCGACCAATCGAATATTTTTCTTCCAACTTTTCTTGGTGGCACAGGCGTCTCGCCTGTGCGGCGCAGGCTAAAGCCTGCGGCTACAAAAACAACCATTTGAACGCAACCCGGTATCACGGGTAAGAAAGGGGTTGTTAATCATAGACCAACGATTTTCGTTGTCAAGCAGGCCTGGCCTAAGGTAGGGGAAAACCCTGCTGCAAGGCCAAAGCGTGGATGGCAAATCAGGTGGGAAGGGCTGCCCCCCAAAAAGAAAGGGGTCGGGCTGGCTGCCTAACCCCTTGATTTTCGCTGGCGGGGACGACGAGACTCGAACTCGCGACCTCCGGCGTGACAGGCCGGCGTTCTAACCAACTGAACTACGCCCCCGGTGAGTAAGTTCAAAGTTCAAGGTTGGAAAGTTCAAAGTTAATAGCCCAAATTCGGAAATCAGCAAAAACCTTGAGCTTTGAACTTTGAACCTTGAACTTTGAACCTTGAACTAAAACTGGTAGGCGGAACAGGGCTCGAACCTGTGACCCCCGGCTTGTAAGGCCGATGCTCTCCCAGCTGAGCTATCCGCCCGCCCCGGTAATACTCGCTTATGGCGGCCCTGCTGTCAAGGGGGAAAGTAAGCGGTCAGAAGGTAC
>DASWLF010000312.1:0-2779 GCA_036396255.1 Desulfobaccales bacterium | reverse complement strand
CAAGGGGTTGGAGTTCACCCAGGTCTTTCTGCCTTATCTGGACTGGCAGCCGCTGAGAAGCGAAGAGAAGACCCCGCCTTTCCTGCTGGAGGAGGTCCCCGGCTCTCGGGTGCACGGCCTGGCCCTGGCCCGGCCCTACCTTCAGGAAAAACAGAGTTCCCTGTACCTGTTGCTCAAGAATATCAAGAACCGGCGGGTCCTGGACGAGGCCCGACGGGTCTTTTACGTGGCCGTCACCCGGGCCCGGCAGCGCCTGGTGCTGTCCGCGGTGGTCAAGCCGAACCAGGAGCTTCAAGGAGAAAGCCCCCTGGGCTGGCTGGGCTCGCATTACCGGCAGCCGCTGCCGCCTCCGGGGACCGTGATTAGCTGGCCCGGGCCGGAGATGGCGGTAGAGCTGGCGGCGGAAATTCCCGGGGCCGCCGCCCCCGAGATAACCCCGGAGCCCATAGAGCTGCCGGAACCCCTAAAGTTTCAGCCGGAGCCCGCGCCCTATCAGATGAGCTATCCCTCCCAGTTGGTGGAAATGGGAGAAGAGCGGCAGGCCGGCGAGGACCCGGACGCGGCCCGCCTGCGGGGAGAGGTCATGCACCGGGCCCTGGAGACCCTGGCCCAGGGCGGGGAGCTGCCCGAGGCGGCCGCCCTGGCTGCGGCCCTGCGCCAGGGCGGCCTGGCGCCGGCGGCCGCCGCCGGCCTGGCCCCGGAAATCCTGGCGGAGCTCACGGCCTGCCGGCAAGATCCCTTCCTGGCCCGGTTGCTGGACCCCGGCCTGCCGGATGCGGTGAGCGAGTGGCGGCTGGAGGACCGGCCCGCCCCGGACACCATCCGCCGGGGCCAGATGGACCGCCTGGTATTCGACGGCGCCACCTGGTGGCTCCTGGACTACAAGACCTCGCGCCCGGCGGACCCGGGGGAGTGGGAGGAGTTCATGGCCCGGGAGCAAGAGAAGTACCGGCCGCAGCTCCTGGCCTACCGGGAGATGGCGGCCCGGGCCCAGGGGATTTCGCCGGAGGCGGTGCGGCTGGTCCTCTATTTCACCGCCATCCAGCGGCCCGTTGAAGTGAAGTAGTTTTTTCTGGTTCCCAAGCTCCTGCTTGGGAACCCAAATGGATGCAAAGCTCCGCTTTGCAAAAAATTACGATGGGATAACATTATCCTGATCTTAACAAGTGCGGTACCCAAGTAGAACTTGGGCCAATAATTTCGTTCCCAAGCGGGAGCTTGGGAACGAGTAATAAATCACTGATATTATCGCTTTCGACTATGATGACGATTCTCCTGCCGAAAACCGAAAATCGAAAACCGAAAACCATTTTTCCTGCCATCCTGCTGGTCCTGTGGCTGTCGCCGGGGCTCATCCAGCCGGCGGTTGCCGATGAAACCGTAGAGTCCCAGGGCATCGAATTTCGCCTCATTCCCGGCGGCGCTTATCTCCTGGGCTCTCCGCCCGACGAGGCCGGCCGCTTTGCCGACGAGGTCTCCTCCCACAAGGTCTATCTCACCCCGTTCTATATAGCGGTCACCGAGACCACCAACGCCCAGTACGCCCGGTTCCTCAAGGCCACGGGGCACCCGGCCCCCCTCTACTGGAAGGATAAGAACCTCAACGCCCCGGGCCAGCCGGTGGTTGGGGTGACCTGGGACGACGCCACCGCCTTCTGCCAGTGGCTGAGCCAGGTCACCGGGGTAGAGCACCGGCTGCCCACCGAGGCCCAGTGGGAGGTTGCGGCCCGGGGGGGACTGGTGGGCCAGCTTTACCCCTGGGGGTCCGAGGCCCCGGATGCCGGCGGCGGGTACCGGGCCAATTACCGCCCCAATGACTTCGCGGACGACGGTTTTGCCTTCAGCGCCCCGGTAGGTTCGTTTCCCTCCAACCGCTTCATGATCTATGATATGGCCGGCAACGTGTCTGAATGGTGCCAGGACCGCTACGTTCCCCTGAGAAGTGGGGGTCCCTTCCAGCCCGGGGTCTTGCGCCTCTTGAAAGGCGGCTCCTGGACCTCCCGGGCCCGGGACCTGCGCAGCGCCGCCCGCCAATCCGCCCCGCCCGGCTACGCCGACGGCTACATCGGCTTCCGGGTGGTCCGCCTGACCACCTCGGCCAAATAATATTTATCTTGCGATAAGCCTGTATAGATGTTATTCTTTCCATAGGGTTTTAAGACAAATTTTATTTAAGGAGCATCCAATGGCCGAGATTGAGACTCGCAGCATGGACCCCGCGGCGCAGGAGCTGCTCAAGAAGGCCCAGGCGGAAGGAATAGAAACCATCTGGGACCGCGCCGACAAGATGAAACCGTGTCCCATCGGCATCGAGGGCGCCTGCTGCCGGATCTGCGCCCAGGGCCCCTGCCGGGTGCCGCCGCCCAAGAAGAAGGAAGGCGAGACCGGGGAAGAGAAGAAACAGCGCATGGGCCTGTGCGGCGCCACCGCCGAGACCATCGTGGCCCGGAACTTCGCCCGCATGGTGGCCGCGGGCACCGCATCCCACAGCGATCACGCCCGGGGCGTGGCCAAGCTGTTCATCGAAGTGGCCAACGGCCGCACCCAGGGCTATAAGATCAAGGACGTGGCCAAGCTTAAGCGGGTGGCCCGGGATTGGGATGTGCCCATCACCGTGGGCGAAGGCGACGACGCCAAGTCCCGCCCGGCCGAGGACATCGCCAAAGAACTGGGACCCAAGGTCCTGGCGGAGTTCGGCCAGCAGGAAGGCGAGATCAATTACGTCCGCCGGGCCCCCAAGAAACGCCAGGAGATCTGGCGCAAGCACGGGGTGGTGCCC
>DASWLF010000311.1:0-18810 GCA_036396255.1 Desulfobaccales bacterium | reverse complement strand
TTGTTACCCCCAAACTCTTCCTTCAGGCGGCCGTTAAAGCGCTCAGACACCGTCCGCTCCTTGTACCTGGCCGCCTCATGGGGAGCCAGGGGGATAATTTCTTTCCCCCGAGAATTCTTATCGATGATGGGGACGTGCCCCAGGCTGCGGCTCACGGCGTAGATCGGTTGCGCATCATAAGCCGCATCCATCAGATCAAACAGGTAATCTATCCGTTCGTGGTCAGCTTCATCAGCGGGATGGCGACCTGGCTGTCATGCAGGGAGGACGCGGTCAGCGCCGCACTGATGGGCAAGCAGCAGTCGCTGACGTCGGCGTGCCATTTAAAGCCTCTCCAGGTCTCCTTATAACCCTGGGAATTCTTTTTCGTCCCCACCGCGCAGTGCACCGGCAGTTCCGCCAGGGCCTCCGAAGCCGATTGCCGGCAGTGGCGTTCCAAGCGCGTCTCCGCCCTGGGTGCTCGCACCTCCCCGCGGCGGGGGCGGCCTTTTTTCCGGGGCGCCGGCTTTGCCGGCCGCGGCTTGGCTACAGGTTTTTCCCGGCCCTTGATGGCCGTGGCGTCCCGGCTGATATGCCCCACCAATTCCGGGGTCACCCACTGCGCCACCAAAGCCTGGTGGACCTTCTCGCCCAGGCCGATCTCGGCAAATTCCCCGAAGGCCCGAGAAAAGGTGGCCTCGGAGGGAACATCGGTCAGCCTCACAAAACCGCAGATGCGGCGATGAGGCTTAAATTTTCAATAAATCAACCCTAAAGAGACTTTTCCAAGATGCTCTCCCGGCAAAGAATTTTCCGCGCCATTGCCTTACAGGCATCTTTCTATATAATCAAATGTTGGACATTTTTCGCCTCCTGAGCCATTCTTGAAAGGAGGGCCCGTCTTTTGAAAGTCACCACCTTCAGAATCCGGCAGCGGATCATCCAGGCCTTCCTGTTCTGCGTCCTGGCGATCCTGATTTTTGCCGGGTTGAGCTTTCAGGCCCACTGGGAGATGGGGAAACGGCTGCGGCTGGTGGAGCGGGCCGACGACCTGGTGAACAATATCCTGGAGATCCGCCGGTTTGAGAAAAACTTCTTTCTTTACCGGCAGTCTGCCAGCCTCACGGAAGCCAGGTCATATCTCCAGCGGGTGGACGAAATCTGCTGCAGTAAAGAAGAGGGGGTTTTGCACGTACAGACCGGCCCGCCACACGAGTGGTTTCACCAGATCCTGAGCCAATACCAGGACACTCTTACCCTGATCGAGGCCCTCCCCCAGAAAAGCAGTCCCGGACCTGACCCTCCCGCCCTCTCTTCCCTGGAAGATAACCTGCGCAACCTGGGACAACAATTACTCACCATGGCGGAACGTTGGGCCAAGGAGGAGAGGGCCACCATTGACCGGCTTTTCTTGCGGGCCATTTATCTCTTTGTATTTTCTATAATTCTCTTTGTTATCCTGGGCATGGTGGTGGCCTGGTATATCTCCCGTCTCCTGGTGCGCCCTTTGTTTCAAATGCAGACATACATGGAGAAGATCGCGCACGGAGACTTTACTCCCATCCCCGACTCCGAGTGCAAATCCCAGGAATTTTTCTCCCTGTTTCGGGCGTTTAACCGCATGATCAACGAATTGGAGCACCATCAGGAGCAGTTGCTGCAATCCGGCAAGATCGCGGCCATCGGCACCCTGACCGCGGGCATCGCCCATGAGCTCAACAATCCCATCAACAATATTGTGCTCACTGCGGAAGCCCTCAAAGAAGATTTATCCACCCTGGACCAGGGAGAGGCCCAGGATTTGATTCACGATATTTTGGTGCAATCGCAGCGGGCCTCGGAGATCGTCAGAAACCTGCTGGATTTTTCCCGTTCCGAGCAGCCGGTGAGCGAACCGGTAAACATCGTCCAGATCCTGCGGGACACTTTGAAGTTGGTGCAAAATCAAGTAGCTCTCTCCGGGGTGGAGGTGGAGCGGGACCTGCCTTCCGCCCTGCCCATCATTCACGGCAACCCTAAGACCCTGCAACAGATCTTTTTGAATCTGTTCATCAATGCCATCCAGGCCATGAGAGACGGGGGCACTCTGGCGGTCCGGGCCCGGACCGAAAACGGCGGCCAGTGGTTGAAAGTGGAAGTGGCCGACACCGGTGTCGGCATCGACCCTGAGGATTTGCCCCACATCTTCGAGCCCTTTTACACCACCAAGGAGGTGGGCCGGGGCACGGGCCTGGGGTTGAGCGTCAGCTATAGCATCGCCCAGAAGCATGGCGGCCATATTGAAGTGAAAAGCCAAAAGGGGGCAGGGTCCACCTTCACCGTGGTCTTACCCGTGGACGAGGAGGGTTGAGGTCATGCGGCTGGCGGTGGTGGACGACGAAATGATTGTCCAGAAAAGACTGAAGCAGGCCCTGGCCAAGGAAAATCACCGCGTCGAAACCTACAGCTCCGGTGAGGCCTTTCTCAAAGTCCAGTCCGTTTCTCCCTTTGACCTGGTTTTCCTGGACGTCATCCTGCCGGGAATTGACGGCATGGAGACCCTGCGGCGCATCAAGAAGCAGGGTGCGGAAACGGAGGTCATTCTGATCACCGGACGGGCCTCCCTGAACGCGGCCATTGAGGCGGTGAAACAGGGGGCCTTCCACTACCTGGCCAAGCCCTTGAACCTGGAGGAGGTGCGCCATCTGGCCCGCAAGGCCCTGGAACACCTGAGCCTCCGGGAGGAGAACCGGCAGCTCAAGGAACAGCTAAGGCCCCGGCAGGGTTGGGGGGAGATGGTGGGGGTGAGCCCCGCTATGCAGGAGGTCTTCGCCATGGTGCGTAAAGTGGCCCCCCTGGACTGCCACGTGCTCATCAGGGGGGAGAGCGGCACCGGCAAAGAACTGGTGGCCAGGGCCATCCACCGGGAAAGCCAAAGGCGGGACCGGCCCTTCATGGCCTTCAACTGCGCCGGGTTTACTGAAGAGTTGATCGCCAGCGAGCTTTTCGGCTACGAACGGGGCGCCTTTACCGGCGCAGTGGCCACCAAAATCGGCATCCTGGAGACCGCGCACCGGGGCACGGTGTTCATGGACGAGATCGGGGATATGCCCCCCGCCATGCAAGCCAAGCTTCTGAGGGTCATCCAGGAGGGGCAGATCTTCCGGGTGGGGGGCAACCGGCCCATTCAACTGGATTGGAGATTCATCGCGGCCTCGAATAAAGACCTGAAGCGGGAGATTCAGGAAGGGCGGTTCCGGGAGGACCTGTATTTCCGCCTGAACGTGGTGCAAATCGCGCTTCCGGCGCTGCGGCAGCGGCTGGAGGACATTCCTCTGCTCATTCAATATTTTTTGTCCAGGTACAGCCGGAAATTCGCCAAGCGGGTGAGGGGGATGGACGACCAGACCCAGGAGGCCCTCCTGGCCTACTCCTATCCAGGGAATGTCCGGGAGCTGGAAAACATCATCGAACGGGCCGTGGCCCTGGCTGGAGGGGAAATTCTGACTCTGGCCGATTTGCCCCTGGACTTGCGGGAATACTCGGTTACCCCGTACCAGGAATGGCCGCCCCTGGAGGATCAGGAACGGGACTACATCCGCAAGGTTCTGGAGTATAGCCACTATAACATCGGCCAGACGGCCCAGATTCTGAATCTACCCCGCACCACCCTGTGGCGGAAGATGAAAAAATACGGCCTGGCCAAGTCAACATTGGACGCGAGTTAAACCAACCATTACCCCACCTGTTTCATTCTGAAATATGCCTTTCCCACGATTCCCCTAAACCTTTTTCAATCTGAAACAAATCTCGCCCGGTTTCCTCCTATTAGATAGCTATCTTCTTGGAATTATAGCAATTATCATCTTGGCCCCCTCTCTGCATAGGCAAGTTCTAAAGCCATGCAGCCGAAAGTTCTCGTTGCCCTGGATTTTCTTGCGCCTGCCCCCTGGGCGGTGGTCTATGCCGTTAAACTGGCGGCCCGCCTGAGGTTCCCTCTGGTTTTCATGGGGGTGGAGTCCGCCGAAGGAGCGGACTTGGTGGGAAGCGGCGCGGCTATGCCGGAAAATCTTGAGGAGGCCCATAAGCGACGGTTGGACGAGGTGGTGCGCCAATGCCAGGAAGAAGGGGTGGTTCTGGAAATTCTTCTCTCTGCCGGGTCTTTTTTCCAAGAGATCAGCCGGTTGGTGGAGTCTCCGGGAAATTTCCGGTTCCTGGTGATGGGGGTGTCCAAGGACGGGCCGGTGCGGGAGATGGAGGGATTTTCGGCAGCAATGAAAGATTTACGCCGGCGTTTCCGGGGAGAAATCTTGTTGGTCCGGGAGCAGGGCAAGGTCGCCAATCTAGCCGATTGGGAGCAGCCTAAATAAGGGAGGAAACCGTAAGGATGTGGAATCTCTATTTACCCATTGCCGGCAATAGTATCAACATCTTGCTTCTCTTCGGCCTGGGGGGCGGCGTGGGCTTTCTCTCCGGCCTCTTCGGAGTGGGCGGCGGCTTTCTCATGACGCCCCTGCTAATCATGACGGGCATTCCCTCCACCGTGGCCGCGGCCTCGGATTCCAACCAGATCGTGGCGGCTTCCACCTCCGGCACCTATGCCCACTACCGCATGGGTAACGTGGACTTCAAGATGGGCTTCCTGCTCCTGGTGGGCGGAGTGGTTGGGGGCACTCTGGGGGTGCAGCTCATTAAGGTGCTCATGGCCCTGGGGAACGCGGATTTCGTCATCAAGATCACCTACGTGGTCATGCTGGGGGTAGTGGGGTTTTATATGTTTCTGGAGAGTCTGCAAAGTCTCCGGAAAAAGGCGGTGATGGAGGTGAAGAGGGCGGAACCGGCTCGGCCGTCGACTTATGCCCGGACCATCCAGGCCTTGCCCTGGCAGATGCGGTTTGACAAGTCGGGAGTGACCTTTTCCGCTTTGGTGCCGCTGATTCTGGGGATTATGGTGGGCATCCTGGCCGCGATCATGGGGGTGGGGGGCGGCTTCATCATGGTGCCGGTCATGGTCTATATGCTGCGCATGCCCATGCACGTGGTGGTGGGCACCAGCCTCTTCCAGATTCTTTTCACCTGCATCAATGTCACCGTCATGCAGGCCATCACCAATCACACCGTGGACCTGGTGCTGGCCCTGATCCTGCTGGTGGGCTCCACCCTGGGGGCGCAAGTGGGAGCCAAGTTGAGCCGGCGGCTCAAGGCCGACCAGCTCAAGATTTTGCTCGCCTCCATTGTGCTCCTGGTGATGGTGCAGATTTTGGTGAGCCTGATTCTGACCCCCAATCTGCTCTTGGGGTACAAGGGGGGGCACTGAGGTGGCGGCAATGGGCCTGAAGATGAGAAAGCTGGCCTGGCTCGGCCTGGTGGCGGCCATCACTTTGGTTCCCCCAGCCGCCGCGGCCGAATCCGCGAAAATTCGCCTCTTTCCGGCCCGGGTGGACATCGGGGCCTTCTTTCAAGGGGTGGAGGTCCATCTTCAAGGCGAGATCCCGCCGGAAGCAGAGGCCGTGGTGGAGATACAGGGGGCCGCCGCCCAGCAGGAATTGCTCCGCAAGGGCCGTCGCGGGGGGCTCTGGATGACGGTGGGAGAGATATGGGTGGAAAACGCCCCCAACCTTTATCTGGTGCTGAGCAGCGCGCCCAATATTCCCCAATTGAACGGGCCGGAGACGCCTTGGGGCCTCTCCGCCTTAAAGTCCCGGATCAATTTCCGGGGCGTTCTGCATGACCAGGAAAAGGACCGCTTCTTTCAAGAGTTCCTGGAGCTGAAAAAGAGTGAAGAACTTTATGGCGCTTTACCGGGGGCGTTAAAAATCAGCAATTCTCCAGAAGGCCGAGTGACCTTGAAGGGAACCTGTCTGCTGCCGGCCAAAGTGCCCCCCGGCCATTACCAGGTGCGGCTCTCCGTCATCAAGGACGGCAAGGTGCTGGAGCAAAAGAATGAAGAACTTGAGGTGAAAATGGTGGGGTTTCCGGCTCTTCTGGCGAATCTGGCCTATGGCCACGGAGCCTTTTATGGGGTCGTGGCGGTGCTCATTGCCATTGCCACGGGATTTATCATGGGTTTTCTCTTCAAGGGCAAGGCAGAACATTGACAAGATGGCAGATTAAACCTTAACTGATAAGAAATAATGGGAATTATTCTTCAAGTTACAGGATAGCGCGGTGTTCACCAGGTTGAGGAACTTCTGGCAGAAAATGTTCAAGTCGCCGCCGGAGTTGGTGGCCTTTCCGGAGGTTTTTGAACATTTTCAGGATTTGCTCCAGGATCATCAAATGATCATGGAAATCATCGCCGATCTGGGAGAAAAGTCCGGTGGGGACTATGTCTTTGACCGGAAGTATTTGCTGGATACGGTGAACGAACTGCACTCGTTGCTTTTGCGCCTGGTGAAAGGGCTGAATCTGATCTCAGGGAATCGCTACTTGGAATTGTACACGGCGCTGGACCGCATTCTGTTGCCCATGGAGACGGAACTCCGGGGGCGGTTGAGTCTTACGGAGGAGATGCCGTATGTGGTCGGCCTCAAAGAAGCTCCCCTGGACCTGCCGGAGCTCGTGGGGGGGAAGGCCGGAGCCCTGATGGAAATCAGCCAGCGCCTTCAGGTCCCGGTTCCTGACGGCTTTGTGGTAACCACCCGGGCCTATCGCCGCTTCCTGGACCACAATCAGGTGGAGGGTAGGATTCATTCCCTGCTGGCTGCCTGGGTATCGGAAAAGTTGGATACCACGCAAGTTTCCCGGCAGATACAGTACGCGGTGCTGGCCGGGGTGATACCCCAGGAGGTGGCCCGGGAAATCCGGCGGGAGGCTCAGGCCCGGTCTTTCTGGGCCGTAAGGAGCAGCGCCTTTGGCGAGGACGGGGAGCTTTCCTTTGCCGGCCTCCATGAGAGCATTTTGCAGGTGCCGGCAGCGGGGGTACTGGAGGCGGTGAAAAGGGTATGGGCCAGCCTCTATTCCCCCGAGGCCTTGACCTATCGGCGGCAGGTGGGACTGCTGGGAGAAGAGGCCGCCATGGCGGTGTTGTGCCAGGAAGTCATCGCCAGCCGGGCCAGCGGCGTGGTGCACAGCCTGAACCTGGAAGCCCCGGAAAGCGATGCTCTGGTGGTTTATGCCTATCCGGGCCTGGGGCGCACAGTGATGGAAGGCCGGGCCAGCCTGGACCGTTTCGTGGTGGAGAGACGCCAGCCATTTCACCTCAAGGCCAAAGATATCGCCTTGAAGGAGAGTTACCGGCGGGTGGCGCCCGGCGGCGGGGAGGAAGAAGTATTGGTGAGCCCTGAAGAACGGGAACGCCCCGCGCTGGCGGAGGAGGACATTCAAACGCTGGCCGGCTGGTCCCGGATCCTGGAGCGCTATTTCAAGCGTCCCCAAGAAACTGAATGGGCCTTGGATGAGAAGGGCCGGATCTGGATTCTGCAATCCCGCCGGTTGATGTCCCCGCAGCCTCTGGAAGCCCCCGACATTTGCGATTCCTGCTCCACTTATCCGGTGCTCATTAAAGACCAGGGCGCGGTGGCCCATGCCGGGGTGGGGGCCGGGCCGGTCTTTGTGGTGTCCTCGGACCAGGATCTGGAGCGCTTTCCCGAAGGTGCGGTGCTGGTCACCCGCTATACCGCCCCCTGGCTGGCCCCCGTGGTACCTAAGGCCGTAGCCATCGTGGCGGAGCAGGGCTCCCCGGCGGGGCACCTGGCCACCATCTCCCGGGAGTTTCGGGTCCCCACCCTGGTGGGCGTGGAAAATGCCGTGGCCCTCTTGCCCGCAGGCGAGGACATTACCGTGGATACCCACAATCGCCTGATTTACCAGGGCCGGGTGGCTGAACTTCTCCGCTATGAACTCATCCAGTCCACCGCGTTTGAAGACGCCCTGGAGTTTCGCCTGCTCAGGCGTCTCCTGAAGCGCATCGCCCCTCTCAATCTGACGGACCCCCAGGACCAGAACTTTACTCCGGAAGGCTGCCGCTCGGTTCATGATGTCATCCGCTTTGTCCATGAAAAGGCGGTCCAGGAGCTGATGGACCTGCCCCGCTTTCTGAAGCGCTTCAAAGAGGCCCGGGTCTGCACCCTCATCTCCGAAGTGCCCATCGGCCTGAAGATCTGGGACCTGGGTGGCGGCATCGATCCCCAGGCCCGGGGAACTCAAATAACCGTGGCCCAGATCCGGTCTTTGCCCCTTCAGGCCCTCTGGGAAGGGATCACCCTGCCGGGGGTATGGAGCACGGAGCCGGTGGCGGTGGACTTCAAAGGACTGATGTCCAGCCTGACCCGCACCCTAAGTGACGGCCTCGGCGCCCCTGATTATCTGGGGATCAACCTGGCGGTGGTTACCGAGACCTACCTGAACCTGCACCTCAAGCTCGGGTACCACTATAACCTCA
Source organism: Desulfobaccales bacterium (assembly GCA_036396255.1). Classification (GTDB taxonomy): domain Bacteria; phylum Desulfobacterota; class Desulfobaccia; order Desulfobaccales; family 0-14-0-80-60-11; genus DASWLF01. The sequence continues at coordinate 10,469 of DASWLF010000311.1, read as the reverse complement.
TAGATGTGCGCCTGGAAGCCGACCCGAACCGCAACCACATCTACTTCCGCTTCGTGGGCGGGGTGACGGACCTCACCCGGCGCTCCCGGCGGGCGCGTCTTTTGGCGGACATCCTTTCCAAGTATCATTTTAAAGTGGACATCAAAGGAGACCTGGTGCTGGCCCGCATTCTACATCTTCCCCAGGAGGAGATGCGCCGCCGCCTCATCGCCCTGGGCCAGTTGGTCGGCTTCACCCGGCAACTGGACATGCAGCTCAAGAGCGACGAAGACGTGGGGCATTTTCTCGAAGCTTTTGTACAGCGCCTGGAACCTGCCGGGGATTCACCATCCCCCCAAGGAGGACAAGATGGCACAGAGCAAGTTAAAAATTCTCATCCTGGACGATGAGCCCATCGTCTGCAAGCGCTTGAAGCCCTCGCTGGAAAAGCAGGGCTTCGAGGTGGACACCTTCACCCGCAGCTTCGAGGCCTTGCAGGCGGTGCAAAACACGAAATACGACATCATTATCACCGACCTGAAGATGGAGGGCATGGATGGCATGCGCTTCCTCCAGGAGGCGAAAAAAATCCACCCCGATTCCGAAGTCATTGTCATTACCGGGTTCGCCACCATGGAGACCGCCAAGGAGTCCTTTAAAAAGGGAGTGTTCGACTTCATTGCCAAGCCCTTCAACCTCAGTGAGATCCAGCGGGTGGTGATGCGGGTCGAAGCCAAGATCCGGGGCACCCAGGGTTAACTATGAATCGTTTGCTTAGCTGATGGTAAGCGACGTCGAGATAAGGAGGCGGATAAATGATCAAAACGCTGGTTTCCATTGAGGTGGATCTGGCTGCCAGCCGGGCCATCCGTTTTGCTTCTCAGTTGAACTATTTTATTCCCATGGAAATCGACCCGGTCTATGTCAAGGAGGCCCCGCCCCGGGAACTTTCCATCGGTTCCGGCTGGGCCCGCCATCACTGGGAGCAGGAGATCATCCAGCAGGGAAAGGCGGAGATCATGGAGATGATCAGCTCCGAGTGGGAGTTCAGCCCCACTCTCAAGGAACCGCGGGTGGTCTATGGCGATCGGGAATGGGAGCTGCTCAACATCATTGAGACCGAGCGCTTCGACGTTTTTGTGGACGGGGAACGCTTCGAGTGGACTCCGGCCAATCTCCACCGCAAGCTCCACTCCAAGCTCTGGCAGCGCTTTCCGGGGGTTATCGGTATTGCCCGGGTCCTCCGGAAAATTGAGGAATTGTTGGTCCTGTGCACTGAAACAAAAGGAGTCCAATCCTTGGTTCAGAGTATGTCCCTCCTCTGGAACGGCTCCACTCTTCCAGTGTCACTGGCCATTCCGCACGGGGCCCCCGATGATTTGGCTCAAGAGGCCGCCGGGGCTAAAGAGGTATTGGCTCAGGCCGGCTGCCAGGTTTCGCTCCAGGCAGACTTCCCTTACTATCCAGAGCCTCCGGCCCCCGGGTTCCTGAGAAAATACGGCCTGGTGGCCCTGGCCCTGGAACGCGGCCTGAAGAAAGACAGTCCCGAGCTTGATTGGCTCTCCCGGGTCAAGGCGCCGCTCCTCATCACGCTTTTTTGAATCTAGAAAGGGGATTACCATGAGAATATTGTTCGCGGGCGACGAGAACCCATACAGCGCTTTTGCCCTGAAAGAATTGACCCGGCTGGCCATGAACACCTGGGCGGATCTGACCCTGCTGGGGGTGCAGGCGGCCAGCGCCTCTCCCGGGCCGGTGGCCCCGGCCCTCAACCTGGCCCTCAACCGTTACCGGGAGACTTTCCTGAACAGTTGGGAGGGGGAAGATTCCCCTTATGCCATGAGCAACTGGCAGTATGAATGGACCCCGGTCAAAGAGAATCTCTGGGAGGAGCGGCTGGTTTGCAAGAGCTGCAAGAAAGATTTCCGCGTCCGCCTCCGCACCGGTAACCCGGCGGCAGCCATCTTGAGCGAGGCCCGGGAGGACGGGAGCGACCTCATTGTTCTGGGCTGCACCAGGGGAGGCGAGTGCCTGTGGGCCGGGGGGATTGGAGTGCCCCAGAGGGTGGCTGCCGAGGCGGACTGCTCCGTGCTCCTGGTAAAGGAAGACCAGCCCATCAGCCGCATCCTGGCCTGCCTGGACCAGACCTACATCAGTCAGGAGTCCCTGGAGATCCTCAATCAGATGGTGACCATGCACCAGGCAGAACTGGAAGTGATCGGCGTCAACCCGGAGGGGGGCCTGAAAAAGGAAGTCTACACCCGCCTCATCGAAGTGGGGGATTACTACCAGGACCGGGATATCAAGATCAACACGCGTATTACGGGAATCGCGGATTTGGACTCCCTGATCGCCGCCGAAGGTCAGCAGGGTCTCCTGGCCTTGTGGATGGGAAAGAAATCCATCCTCTCCCGCTTTTTCCCCCGGGAATGGGTGGGCCGCCTGGTGGCCCAGGGCCGGACTTCCGTCCTGGTCATGCGTTGATTTGGCAGACAGCTTTTTCCGAGCCGGAGATGAACATATTTTTCCTAAGGAACCGAGGAGGACGTTATCATGAAAATTCTCGTGGGAGTAAATAAGAGCGAGGAATCACAACTGGCATTGCGCCATGCCTGTCACCTGCTGGAACATTTCGACGCGGAGATTGATGCCCTCTATGTGAAGCCGGATGTGGTGGAAATGGCCCGGGAAGGGGCTTATGCCCCCTTTGCCACCAAGAGCGATATCGAACGGGAGTTGGAGAAAGAGGCCAGCCGGGTAGTGGAGGAGATTTTCGAGGCCTGCGAAGTGTGTTTGGGGGGGAAGGTCCCTTGCGACCCCATGGTGGCCATAGGCGATCCGGCCGAGGAGATTTTGCATGCGGCCGACACCGGGGGATATGATCTCATCGTCCTGGGCGGACCTAGCCGGTCAACCCTGCGGGGGCTGCTTTTGGGCGCGGTGCACAACAAGGTGCTCCTGCACGCCAAGCAGCCTATCCTCATCGTCCGCAATTATCGAGAAATCAAGCGGATTCTAGTGGCCTATCGGGGTTCATCCTGTGACCAGGGGGCCCTTGAGTTTATTGCGCCTCTCTTTGCCAAAAAGAAGCCGGAGATTACCATCCTGCACGTTCAGGAAACCGAACGGGGAGAAAGCCCGGAATTCGCCGAAGTCTGCGTCATGACTGGCCGGGAGACCCTCCACCAGTTGGGGTACGAGCCGGTCACCAAGTTAGCGAAGGGCGACTTTGAAGAGGAAATTTTAAAGGAAGTGGCGGTGGGGCGCTATGACCTGGTGGTCCTGGGAGCTTACGGCCACCGGCATCCCCGGTATCTGCCGGTTATCAGCGACGAGGCCCTGAACCTGGCCCGCCTGACCACCAGGCCGGTACTGGTGTTCAGGGATGTCAGCCTGGGACAAAGATAACTTTTCCCGGCTCTGGCTTCACCTCTATTTTGCTTTAGTCTGTAGCGGGAGGCTTACAGACTTTGCAGGGGACATACCCTGCCGCCTGAGCTTCTTTGGCTGAGTTAAAAGTTAACACCAGTTTAGAATCTACTCTCTGAGCATATTCACAGGTTGGGTAATGATACTTTTTTCCCCTTTTTAACCCCACATATTTGTAATCGAGGGCAAGGGCTACCGAAGCTAAAAGAAATGCCACAATCAGAATAAAAGCCAGAAACGAACCCTTCCTCCTAAGCATGATCCACCTCCTAAAAATTAGCGACTTAAACGCCCAGTTAGCCTGAGACCCCTCACCAAAAAAGGCTTGCAGCCGATTCAGGTTGAATAAAAAAACCAAGCTGCACCCCAGGGCACCCCGGCTAATTTGCTAATAAGAATAATGGCCCCCTCCTGACGATAGGGGTAGCTCTTCCAGATATTTTCTTTATTCACAATTAAGATGGTAATGTCAAGGTCAGTTGGGCTTGTTCCATTATTAACTTTTGGGGGATAGTTTATGAAACATTAAAAATCGTGGAACCCCAAGGTTTTGATAGTGGCAAGTTATCTCTCAATTTTAAATCCTAAAAAGTGGTGACTTCCCATCTAGGTGGCGTAAAACCAAAGATAGCATATAACGAAGAGCCAGGACTTGCCCAGTATTCACCAGCAACCGACTTGTTATAATTTATCCTCTGATTTTTCCTTCGAAAACAGCCGGAGGTATTCTCCGTACCCTTCCTTTTTCAGTTCCTCTTTGGGAATGAAGCGCAGGGCCGCAGAGTTCATGCAGTAGCGCAGCCCGGTGGGAGGCGGCCCATCAGAAAAGACGTGGCCCAGATGGGAGTCTCCGTGTTTGCTGCGCACCTCGGTACGCACCGAGAACAGGCGCCGATCCTCCCGTTCCACGATGTTGCCGGGCTCCAGCGGCTTGGTAAAACTGGGCCAGCCCGTCCCGGAATCGTACTTATCAGTGGAGCTGAAAAGCGGCTCCCCCGAGACGATATCCACATAGATGCCTTCCCGATGGTTGTCCCAATATTCATTGTGGAAGGCCGGTTCGGTTCCCTCCTGCATGGTTACTTTATACTGTAGCGGCGTCAGTTTCTGGCGCAGGACCTCGTCGCTGGGTTTGCTATATTTACCAGGATTGCCAGGGTTACCTGCGGTAGGGTTAGCCGCGACTTTCTGCCCCGGGCCCCAAATTCTCTGCAGGAATTGGTCCCGGCCGGAATTCCAGCGGTAATACTTGTAGCGCACCGGGTTCTTTTGGTAATAGCCCTGGTGGTAATCCTCCGCCGGGTAAAACCGGGTGGCCTTGACGATCTCCGTCACTATGGGCTTCTTGAAACGTCCGGAATGTGCCAATTCCCGTTTGGACTCTTGCGCCAGGCGCTCTTGCTCCTGGTCCTGGTAGAAGATGACGCTCCGGTATTGTGGCCCTCGATCCACGAATTGTCCGCCGGCATCGGTGGGGTCCACATGTCGCCAGAAATAATCCAATAGTTTTTCATAAGATACTTTTCGGGGATCGTAAAGGACTTGCACCGCCTCCACATACCCCTTCCTAGCATAATCTTCATAATTTGGATTTTCCTGGTGACCGCCGGCATATCCAGAAATCACTTGCACCACGCCGGGGACTTTTTCAAAATCCGCTTCCACGCACCAAAAACAGCCGCCTGCAAACGTAGCCACTCCTATGTTAGGTTTCTTCTCCATGGTGCTGCTCCCTTCCAAGGTTTTGCCGGGTTTCGGGGCCGCGGGCGGAGCCGCCACGGCGCCGGTCCAGGCAATCAGAAACAGAGTTATCAAAAGAATTCTGGTCATCACGTAAGCTCCCTTTTATATCAAGTATTCCCAACTCAGGTTGCCATGGAGCCACAGGGATTCCTGAGGTCAGGGCTTCATTGCTAATTAAAATAATTAGTCCGAAATTTAAAAATTCAAGTTGTCAGCGGCTGGGCGGGAAAAATCGGGGACTGACCGGTTGCCTCCGTTTCGGGTTCCTTAAGAGCAGGGTGTGGAAACCTCAGTCGCTTCGATCCCCAAAGTCAATATCTTGGTCGTAGATTTGTTTATGATATTTTTGACCACTAAAAATTGGTTATTTCGCGCCTTCAAATTGGGAGATTCTTTAATTATCTTTTAAATAACAAAAACAATATAAGATCTGTGAGGAGGCGCCCATATGAATAAGATAAGATGGTTGCTGGTTCTTATCGTGACATTCTCCTTATTAATGCCCGGTTCCCTGGCTTTAGCTAGAGGTGGGGGTGGTGGAGGCGGTCACGGGGGAGGCGGTCCGGGGGGCGGTGGTCCGGCGATGGGAAGTCCCGGAGGTCAGGGTGGTTCCGCTACTAACCATTCCTCTCCCGGCCCTGTCGGTAAACCGGGCGAGAAGGAAGGTTGGGAGAAGGCCAATAATCCCAATGAGCCTCCTGGCTGGACCTCTCCGGGCCAAAGCCAAGGCAATCGGGAGAGAAAAGGCTGGCAGTCTGAATCAGTTCCCCCTGGCATATTTAAAAAATAACGCCTGCTTGTTCCTTTTCCCGCAGACCATTAGAGGTTAACGGGAGAGAAGAAATTTTCGGATCACCGCATGAATGCGCGTTGACCAATCAGTGTTTCAACTTCCCTCCCTGGCCGTCCAAATTAAGGCAACTCATAAGGGGCTGGCCACTTAAAATGGTCAGTCCCTTCGCCCTGCTTTGATAGGCAGATCATAACTGCAAGTAGTTGGCATTTTTAAGAAGCTACGGTTTTGGCAAGTTACATTGCGGTCAGCGGGCACCTAAGTTGTTGATGCCATACTGCGCGTTGGTATGTGAATGCAGCCTCAGCTTTTCCTCTATCTCACCATAATCGGGCAGTGCGGGCCTGAGGGTAATCATTGGTAGCTGGCCCAAGAAGAATCTCGTCAAAAAAGGATGGTATTTTCAACGTCTGTGAAAAAGAACATTCTGATGGAAATTTATGCTATCATGCATTCCGCAGTACGATTTGACTAAAAAAAGATGGACCTTCTCGGGATTAAACTCGGTGAGATAGCTCCCCAAAACCGTTTTTTAACTGCGGTGGCAGAAGCTGCCGCATAATCTCGGCTTATCGGCAGGACTTAGAGACAAGCAATGAACCGGCGCACCTTCCTGGCCGCTTTAACCGGGATTCTCACCCAACCGGCCTGGGTTCTGGCAAAGACCAGGTGCCGCTCTACCTCCCACGGTCAGCTCTGCATCTCGGAAGTCAATTTCAAGGCCTTTCAGCAACATGCCTATAAGCGCCAACAGAAGTCGCAGTGGTGTTGGGCGGCGTGTATTTCCATGCTATTCACTTACTATGGGCACCCGGTTAGCCAGCGGCGCATCGTTGAAGAAGTATATGGCAACCCAGTCAACATGCCGGCCAAAGCCGGGATCGTGATGGCCCGGCAACTGAACCGGGAGTGGGTCGATGACCGGGGTAAGTCGTTCACTTCCACGCTAACGGCTGTCTACGACTTCGCCTACAAGGTATTTGCCATCGAAGACCGGCGGCTTATCGATGAACTCGACAGCAATCATCCTTTGGTCATTGGCGCCGGCCACCATGCCATGGTCCTGACGTCTGTACAGTACTACCGCACCCCCAAGGGGCCGCGGCTCATCTCCGGCGGCGTCTTTGATCCCTGGCCCGGGCGGGGGCCGCGTAGCCTGATCCCCCGGGAACTGGTGTTTGCCCATCAAGGAGGCCTGCTGCACTTCGCGGCCACAGTTAAAGTAGCGCCGGTCCAAAGCAGTAGGCCAACTAAGTAAGGTTAAAAGGTATGTTGGTAATATAAAGTAGAAGATATCTTGCCAAAACCGACAGTTATCCTCCGACCCGGCAAAACTGCAGGTATGGTCTGCATATCAGACCTGGGTGGGGTCGGTCCAAGCAAAAAGGCCAGGTTTTGATAATCCTCCTTTGAGCGTCTATTTAAACATTCTTGGGGCTATCTCCACCAGCACTTTCCTCCTGGTTATGATGCCAACCGGTTTTGAATTTTTGTCGACAACTGCTAGAAGGTTTAGCTTTTTGTATAGGACCAATTCACATGATTTTTCAAAGCTATCGCCAGCTTGGAGCGACAGGCGTCGACCACTCATGATTTCTGAGACCTGCTTCATTCCGACAAGCTCACATTGGTTGAAAAATGTCTCGAACCAGTCCTTCTTCCCAGGCTTATCGCAGGCATGACGATAAAGTCGAGCAAGCTCTTTCATTAAATCGTCTACGGTTAATAACCCGGCATATTTTCCTTCATGGTCGAGGACCACTATGCCGGGTGAATGAGGAGGCCCTTCCAGGTTCTTTTTGATGGCAGCATAGGCTTCCTTAAGATGGGCGTCTGCCTTTATGGTGGGAAAATCTGCAGTCATCATAGCTTTGTTGGTCTTTTTAAGCTCCATTTGGAATACCTCCATATTAACGATCATAGTTTATATATAAATTTCCTGACAAGACCGGGAAGCCTGCAGCCTCCATCCCCGGGTAATTGTAACAAATTTCAAGCAGTTGGGCCAGTTTTAAGGGCCAGGCCAAAGTTCCCCCCAGATGTCGTAGTTTTGAAGGGGGTGCTTTATGAAAAGAGGGCTCCAGGAAAATAGGGAAAATATTTACCGGGGTCTAACCTTTTTGGGATCATATAAAACATAACTTGCCAGATTAGACAATTATCCTCAGATAGGCAAAATATACCGATATGGTCTGAATATCAGGCACTTATAAAACGATATTCACCTGTACCATCATGTGGCAAAAAAATAGGGCCTGGCCTAAGGGCCAAGCCCTTTATTTACCTGGCTCCCCTTCGTGGACTCATTTCGAACCGAGTTGGCCATGCCATCGTTGGAACTGTTAGCGACCATAAATGATTTGCCACAATTATAACCAGAAGACCTGATGGTCAGCGTCTCTTGTTGATGATCGGTTTTCCCTCCAAGCCATCCAGGATTTCCATCAGACGGGGTTTGCGGGCGTGCGCCGCCCTCAGGCTCCATAGGTATTGCTCCCATTGCGCCGGTTGATTCTGTTGGGACATGACCTCTCCCGCTTTACGCAGGTATTTTGCCGCTTCCTGGTAGGCATTGGGCTTGACCAATGCAATCAGCCCTTCCGCCTGGTTTTTCCAGATGGCCACCGCCCGCTCCGGCGCATGGGCTTGGACCGCGCTGGCGATGACGTCTGCACTAACCCCGAACCGCCCATAACCGTCTTGGGGACGCTGATCGTACCATTTCAGCACCTGGTCGGGCTTTTTTTCAAGAATCGCGATGTTAATCAGCTCGCTGAGCAGGGGAAAGCGCTGACGCTGATCCGCACCAGGCCGGTCCAGGCCGGATTTCGGCAAGGGCCAGTCCTTCTGCTTCCAGGGCAGCTCGCCTTTTTCCAGGTAGCGCAATAGAGCTTGGCGCACCAGGGGCCAGGCCTCGGTTTTGTCGCTGGCTGGCTGGCATTCCGTGAAGGCATGGCACGAAGGACGACGCACGAATTCTTCCACCTGCAGCGCCGCCACCACCAGCCAGTTCTGTTCAAGCGTGCGAATCTCCCGCATTTTATCCCGCAGGCCGGCGGCAAGCCCGGGCCATTTGGGGCCGATATCCCGGATGCCTTCCTTTATCCATTTTTCGGCGTCTTGATAGCGCCCCGCCTCCATCAGCAGTTTGACCAGACGCTCATAGCTGCCCGTCCCTTTGGCCTCAGCAATGCACAGGGGGATGATCTCATCCTCCCGGTCGGCTTCCTCCAGGGCATGGATGGCCCAACCGCTGAGCCGGTCGCGTTCGTAGTCGCGGCTGAAACCATCGGAGGGCTGGGCGCCTTTAAGCTCGTGTAAACGCGCCAGCAGCTGGTCTGCCAGCGTGTGCCAGGCTGCTTGGGTATGCTGCTGGAACAGATATTCCGCAAAGGCCTCGCACAGATCAAATTGATCCTCCAGCAAGGCATCCAGCGCCCAGGTCAGCCGGTCGGCAGGATCAAGGGATGAGCGGTCCAGGGCCGCGACGATCACCGGCATGCAGTTGGCAATCTCCGTGGCGGTTTCGCCCTCGTCATGGCTCTGCTCCACCTGGCGGACGCCGGTGGTCACCAAGTCCAGGCCCAAGGTCAACACCTCGTCGGCGTGCCCCGCGTTGAGCAGATTCTCGAGTTTTATGCGAATCCCGGAATAGTCCGGCGTATAGCCCTCACCATTCCAGTGGTTCTGCCAGCCGGGCTCACTGCCAAGGACGCTGATTTCTTTACACAGACGCGTCACCAGTGCTTTGGCGTCGCCGGAGAGCAACTGCTTGCGGTCGGTTAGCTCCCTGGCTATCTCCGGGTGCTGCCCGGCGAGCTCATGGATCAGGTCGATGAGCTGGGCTTTGGTTTTGCCCTGGAGAAAATCGTCGAGCTCCTGTCGCGTATCCCCGGACCCGGCGTTTTCAGCCTCAGGCGGCGCATCATCCCGGTCGTCATCGGCCCACAATTTCAGGCGATCGTCATCCTGCTTGGCTTTGGGAACGCTTTGGTTATTTTCGACCCGCTTCAGGTATTCGAGCACCACTGCCACCCCGTGCTTGCAGTTCTCTACGTAAGGACAGGTGCAGCTGGAATCAGGCAGGCCGTCTTCAGCCATGACCACCATGGTGGCATAGCGCTCCGAACCGTCCACCCAGGCAATCAGGCTGCCGTCGTCCGTTACGGCCAGATTGGCAACACGTCCCTGCCGCTGATAACTTTTCCCCCGGGAGGCAATTTTCCCGCCGGCCCAGGCTTCGATATCATTCCAGGTCAGATCGGAAAACCGATCCAGTGGTGTCTTCTTTTTCGGCATTGGTTTACCTTCCTGGTGTTCTCGTTTCGGCAAAATGGCAATAACTGAAGGTCAAAAAATATATCATGAGCTGGTCGCAAATTATGTCAAATAAAAAAGCCCTGGCGATCAGCGGCAGGGCATATTCGCATGGCTCCCCTTCGTGGATTTTCGGTATGTTTCCACAAGAAGGCTTTGCTGGTATATAATAGGCATCGATTGCTTGTACAGGAGGCGGAAATGCATA
>DASWLF010000310.1:0-1512 GCA_036396255.1 Desulfobaccales bacterium | reverse complement strand
GTGGCCATAGAGATCATAGAGCTGGCGCTTTTCGCTATCCGACAGCACCTGGTAGGCTTCGGAGACGCGTTTGAATTGCTCCTCCGCCACCCTGTCCCCGGGATTCCTGTCCGGATGATACTTCAGGGCCAGCCGCCGGTAGGAGGCCTTGATCTCCTCCGGGGTGGCCTGGCGCGAGACCGCCAGGATCTCGTAATAGTCGTTCATCTTAAAGAAACCGCGGCTTTAAGAATCACGGGGCCGGCACTCCTGTATCCATTTGTAATTAATGGTTACCATCGGCTTGGCGGTTGTCAAGCAAACGGCTGTAAGGAATAGCCGGGGCAGGCAAAGATTATGGCGCGGCAGGAATCAGGTTTTGGAGTCTCAGTCTCAGGTCCGGGTCCAACCCCAACACTTCCACCACCTTGGACCGGCTCTGGGCTCCCAGGGTGAGCTTGATGGAGCCCTTGGGGATCTTGAGTTCCCGGGCCAGGAAGGCGATGAGCTCCCGGTTGGCGGCCCCTTTCTCCGGGGGCGCGGCCAGCCTCACTTTGAGGCGGTCCCCCTGGAGCCCTACCACTTCGGTGCGCCGGGCTCCCGGCGCCACCGTCAGTCGCAGGACAAAGCCCTGGCAGGTAGCTTGGAAAAACTCGGACATGGGAGGGCCCGGCCGCCCTTCAGCCCGCCATGCGGGCCAAATCCATCAGGGTGGCCACCAGGAATCTTTGCAGGAAGATAATGGCCACCAGCACCAGGAGCGGCGTCAGGTCCAGGCCGCCGAACACCAGAGGCAGCCGCCGGCGCAGGTAGCCCAGCACCGGCTCGGTGACGTTATACAGAAACCGGACGATGGGATTGTAAGGGTCCGGGTTGACCCAGGAAAGGAGGGCCCGGGCGATGATCAGCCACAGGTAAATGTTCAGGGCCAGATCAACGATGGTAGCAAAGGCTTCGATCAGATTTCTGAGGGCAAACATTCCCACCGTCCCCGTTCGTGGTAAAAAACTAACTTATTATGGCGGGGGCCGGGGAATTGTCAAGCCTTAACCCGGGCGGGCCGCCCCGGGGCCGGGGACTCCACCTCCTCTTACTGCACCAGTTTGGGCAACCCGGCCCACAGGCCGCAATTGGGACCGCCGGGGGCCACTCCCGGGGCCACGTAATCGGGCACCGTGATCCCCTCCACCCGTTTGTCCGTCCCCTGGGCGTCCACCAGGGTCAGCTTTAGGGCCACAAAGGCCTGGACCGTACCCCAGCCCGCGTGGCTGTCCCCGGGGATCACCGGCACCAGGACCGTCCAGTTGCCGCCCCGCCGGTCGAACTCCCTTTCCAGCGTCTGCAGCACCGAGTCGGCCACCCCTTCCGTCATCCTGATCTGGTCCCCCACCTTGATGGCGGGGGACAGGGTGGAGCCGTCCACCAGACCCCGCAGGTCCCGGGCCCCAGGAGAGCCGTCGTCAAAGGTATGCCAGCAGCCGCCATCCTGGGTGGAGGGATTGAGGTCGATGCGGATCAGCTCGCCGCCATGGT
>DASWLF010000309.1:0-3109 GCA_036396255.1 Desulfobaccales bacterium | reverse complement strand
CCACCGGCACCGCCGCGGCCGCCGCGGCCCGGGGGGCTTTGCTGGAGCTCCTGGGCCTGCCCTGCCCGGCGCGCCTTGCCGTGGCGCTGCCCGGCGGCGGCAGTCTCAGCATCCCGCTGCACCGCCATGGTCGGCGAGGCGGCCAGGGCTTCGCCTCGGTCATCAAAGACGCCGGCGACGACCCCGACGTGACCAACGGGGCCGAGATCGGAGCCCGGGTCCGGCTGCGGCCATCTGCCGGCGACGCCCAAGAGGTGGCCTTCCACGCCGGCGACGGCGTGGGCCGGGTGACCAAACCGGGCCTGCCGCTGAAGGTGGGCGAGCCCGCCATCAACCCCGTGCCCCGGCGCATGATCCGCCGCGGCCTGGAGGCAGTCTGGCAAGAAGTTTATCCCGGAAAGCCGATGCGGCTGGCGGTGGAAATCTTTGTGCCCCGGGGGGAGGAAATGGCCCGCCGCACCCTGAACCCCCGCCTGGGCATCCTGGGAGGCATCTCCATCCTGGGCACCACGGGGCTGGTGAAACCGTTTTCGCACGCGGCCTACCGGGCCACCATCGTGGCCGCCCTGCGGGTGGCCGGGGCCTCGGGGCTGGGCCGCATCGTCTTCAGCACCGGGGGCAAAAGCGAGGAGCTGATACGAGGCCGGCTGCCGGAGCTGCCGCCGGAGGCCTTTGTGCAAATGGGCGACTACGTCCGTTTTGCCCTCAAGGTGGCCGCGACCCTGGGGTTTCGGCAGATCACGGTGGCGGCTTTCTTCGCCAAGGCCCTGAAAATCGCCCAGGGGAAAGGCCACACCCATGCATCCCGGGGGCTGCCCAATCTGGCGGAGTTGGGGCGCTGGACCCTGGAGCAGACGGGCAACCGCGAGCTGGCCCAATCCGTGGCCCGGGCCAACACCGCCCGGCAGGCTTTGGAAATTCTGGCCGCCGCCGACGCCCCTGAGGTGGTGGCGGAGGTGGGCGCCCGGATGCTGGCGGCCCTGCGGGCCTTCGCCGGCCCGGCTCCTGAGCTGACCGGCGTTATCCTGGATTTCGGCGGCTCCACCCTATGGCAGGGTAATACCCTTTATTGTGAGGACACCTAACCAAAGTCTGACCCCGAAATTGGGCTTTTAAAGTCCCCCTTTCTTAAAGGGGGATTTAGGGGGATTATTCACCGCTTATTTTAATCCCCCCTTACCCCCCTTTAGAAAAGGGGGGTAAAGACCTCGCTTCTAATGTCATATTGATTACGAGAGGTGGCTCGGAATTCTTCATTAATGCAGACTTGGACGGGTTTGATCAGCTTAAGGCATGGAGGTGATTCAACCTAATATGAATACGGTCCACGTGGTTGGTTGGGGCATGTCGCCGGAGGACCTGACCCCCAAGGTCAGAGAGATCCTCCGGCAGGCCCAGGTGCTGGTAGGGGGCCGGCGCCTCCTGGGCTACTTCCCGGACCCCCCGGCCCAAAAAATCCTCCTGGGGAAAGACCCGGCAGCAGTTCTGGGGCAACTACCGGCCCTGGCCGCGAAAAAACGCGTGGTGGTGCTGGCTTCCGGGGACCCCAATTTCTACGGGATCGCCCCCCTGGTGGTGAAGCTCCTGGGGCCCGATAACGTGGTGATCCACCCCAACGTCACCGCGGTCCAGGCCGCCTGCGCCCGGTTGAAGATCTCCTGGGAGGACGCCGTGGTGGTCAGCCTCCACGGCCGGGGCCCGGAACCCCTGGCCGCGGCCCTGGGGCGGGCTGAAAAGCTGATTATTTATACGGACCCGGAGCACACCCCCGGGGCCATCGCCCGGTTTCTGCTGGCCCGGGGCCGGGACCGGGCCCGTCTCTGCGTCCTGGAAGACCTGGGAGGCCCCAAGGAGCGTCTCACCTGGCTTACCCCAGCCGAGGCCCAGTCGCGGGAATTTTCCCCCTTGAATCTGGTGGTGGTTCTGGATGAGGGGGCCGGGAGGCAGGAACCACCGGCGCCAGGGACCTCCCTCCATCTGGGCCTCCCCGAGGCAGCCCTGGCCCACGAAGCCGGCCTCGTCACCAAGTCCGAGGTGCGGGCCGTGGTTCTGGCCAAATTGGCGCTGCTCCCGGGCCAGGTCCTGTGGGATGTGGGGGCCGGCTGCGGCTCCGTGGCCCTGGAGGCCAGCCTCCTGCTGCCGGGTGGGCAGATTTTCGCGGTGGAGCGGGACCCGGCGCGGGCGGCCCAGATCCGCGCCAACCGCGAGAAGTTTGGAGTTCCCAATCTGGAAGTGGTTTGCGGTCAAGCCCCGGAGTGCCTGTCCGCCCTGCCCCACCCCCAGCGGGTTTTCGTGGGGGGCGGCGGCCGGCATTTGGGCGGCATCCTGCAGGAAGTCATGGCCCGGCTGGCGCCGGCGGGCAAGGTGGTCCTCACCGCCGCCCTGCTGGAGTCCCTGGAGACGACCCGACGCCGGCTGACCGACGCCGGCTGGCAGGTGGAGGTGGTCCACCTGCAGGTGAGCCGCTCCCGCCCCCTGGGAGAGGACGCCTATTTACAGGCCCTGAACCCGGTGTGGATTATCCGCGGCTGCCATCCTGAGCGGCAGGAATAAGCCGGCTCAGGTGGGGTAACCCGCGCCATTCCCGAAAGTCCCCCTTTTTTAAGAGGGATTCAGGGGGATATGATTATCCCCTTTACTCTGACTGAATCCTTGTTGTTGGGGGAGGAGGAGACAGTAGGGGCGGTTCGCGAACCGCCCCTACCGAATTCCCCTCACGCCAACCCTCTCCCCCATTGGCATGACCTATAATTAACGCAATATTTGCCAGTTAGAATAGTTTCATTCTTAAGAGAAAAATGTGGAACAGCCGCCATCGGCTGTTCTTTGGGTGAACCGGCCAGAGGCCGGTTCACCCGCACAGGCTGGAAGCCTGTGCCACTTATTTATTCTTTTTTAAGCTCTTTAAATATAGCGATATTTATGTGTTGAACCACTAGATCTTCTCATGGTCTTGTCGCGTTCCCCGGAAACCTGAATGACTGCCAAGGAAACTTATCTGCCGTAGTACCCGGTGATGCTGGCCTGGGCCAGGACCTTGCCGGCCAGGGCCTCTTGGAAGGCGGCCAGGGTGGCATTGGGGTCCAGGTCCAGCCTGGGAACGCTGAGG
>DASWLF010000308.1:0-4997 GCA_036396255.1 Desulfobaccales bacterium | reverse complement strand
CTGTTCATTTAAGCATTGGCAATTTCTATTTTTCGTAGGGGCGGGGTTTCCCCGCCCAATAAATGGCCCTTCTTATACCAGGGCGGGGAGACCCCGCCCCTACATGGCGCTTAAGTGAACAGTATTAGATTTAGGGGGATTACCAAGTGGTTATTAATCCCCCCTTCCCCCCCTTTAGAAAAGGGGGGTAGAAACTATAATTTTAAGACATCATATCAATTACCCGGCGGTTCCCTAATTGCCTCACCTTGGTATCCCCATAAGCGACCGCAAGCGCTCCAGCAGAGATTGTTCCATGGGGAGCGGCCCCTTCAGGTCGGGAATCTCCAGAATCAAGGGGGGGCGCCCTTCCCGGCGCACCGCATCCACCTCGCCTTGCATCTCCCGGGCCAGCCCCTCGGTGACCAGGATCAAGCCCACCCCGGGGTCAGCCAGGCCCTGGGCCAGGAGCTGCCGGGCCTCGGGGACATCCGCCGCGGCGCCTCCCGGCAGCCCGGCCAGCCGGAAAGCCAGCAAGGTGCGGGCATCGGCGATGATGAAAAAGCCTAATTCGCTGATGGCTTAACTCCCTTAAAAATGCAGATATTAACCGGAGTGACAATTAGATTCCACTCCCCCTCACCCTGCCCCTCTCCCCCACCGGGGGAGAGGGAAAAATGAGGGAACCCGATTAGTCCCCAGATTAATAGCGGCTTAGGCATCAAACAGCCTTAAAAATCCCCATTGCTGACTGCTCACTGCTCACTGCTGACTGTTAAACCCTACCCAGGATCATGATGGCGATGATGAGCCCGTAAATGGCCAGCCCTTCAGCCAGCCCCACAAAGATCAGGGCCCGGGCGAACATCTCCGGTTTTTCGCTCATGGCCCCCATGGCCGCGGCCCCCACTGCGGCCACGGCTACCGCGGCCCCCAGGACGCCCAGGCCCGCGGCGATGGCCGCGGACATAAAGGCCCATTTCACCACTTCGGGATTGGTCATCACGCCCGCGGCCTGGGCCCAGGCGGCCGCCGCCCACAAACCCCAGATCGCCAGGGTTAATAAGCCGATCCTGATGCTGCTTCGCAATGGCTTGCTCATGCTCTCCCCTTCCCCTCAGAGTAAGTAACCTCAAAAGAAAAATGTCCCCCATTTCTTTGCGGACCTGGACCGGAAGCCATAGCCGGTTTCCCCTCTTTTAAGAGGTAGTGGTCAGTGGGGCGGGCCTCCGTGCCGCCGCCAGTGGTCACCGGTGTCGCACCTCCGCCCCAGGCCGCGGACTCAGCCAACCTCCGCCCCCCGTTCCAGGGGTTTGAACGGCTCCCCGCCGCCGTGGAAGAATTTGCTCATGAACTCATAGTATTCCAGCCGGACAATCTGGATGGAGACCACCAGCCCCTCCAGCAGGATGATGACCACGTTGCCCAGGACCACGGTGAGCCAGTAGGCCGGGCCGCCGCCCCCCATGCGGCTCAGGGTGTCCGCCAGGGAAAAGACCGCCACGAACAGGCCGGCGTGGGCCAGGGCAAAGGCGGCGATGCGGATGAAGGAGATGGTGTTGGCCACAAAGCGCATGGTGCCGTCCACCACCTCGATGACTCCTTCCAGGATTCTGAGGCTCCAGCCTGCCACCGGGGACTCGGTCTGGGGGGGAGCCAGCCACAGGCGCTGCAGGACGAAAATGGCTCCCAGGCCCAGGGTGGCGACGCTCACCCCCACGGCCACCCAGAAGTCCCAGGCCCAGGCCCCGGTGAGGAGATAGCGCACCCCCAGCCCCGCCAGAATCCAGTAAATCAGGGCCGCCAGCAAGCCGGCCCCGGGCAGCCGGGCGGTCCTCAGCTTGAGGGCGTTGATGAAACTGAGGATAAGCCCCAGGCTGATGGCCGCCACCCCGAAGATCACGGCCATCTTCAGAAAATACGGGATCTCTTTCATGGGCCTGAACCACAGGGCCGGGACCAGGTTCTCCAGCCCGAAGACGCTGCCGTAAAGGAAGCCGAAGATGACGGAGGCCACCCCGCATTCCATCAGGATGATGCCGTAGTCGGTGTAGCGGAAAAAGCGGTGAAAAATGACGTAACCCAGCAGGAACAGCACCGCTCCCTGGCCCACGTCCCCGAACATCAGCCCGAACATCAACAGAAAACTGACGGCCAGAAAGGCGGTGGGCTCCACTTCGCCGTACGCCGGAGTGCCGTAAGCCGTGGTCAGGCGCTCGAAGGGCCGCAGCAGGTAGGGGTTGTTGAAAAGAATGGGAATCTTCAGGATCCCTTCCCGGGCCCCCGGCACCGCCTCGGGGGACAACACCTCCACCACTGCGGCGTCCCCCAGCTCCTGGGCCAGGGCTTCCTTGAGTTTATCCACCAGGCCCGCCGGGATCCAGCCGCTCACCAGGTAGGACCGGTCCACTTTGCCGAACAGCACCCGGGCCCGGAGCAGGGTGCGGGTCAGGTCGACGCGGTTGCGGATCCGCACCAGTTCCGGGCCCAGCCGGTCCCGCAGGGCGTGGCGTTGGGCTTGCAGTTGCCGGGCCTCGTCCTCCAGGGCCTGAATCTGGGCTGCCACCTGCTGCAGCGCCTCGTCCATGGTGCCGACGGCCTCGGCCGGCAGGGACAGGTGCTCAAAAAAGGCCCCCTTCAGAGCCCGCTCCAGGGTCTCTTGATCCGTGGCCAGGCCCGCGGCCAGGATCAGGGTGCGGCTCTCATCCTGGGTCACGGGGATGAGGGCGTGGTGCAGGCGTTCCAGGGCCTGCTCCAGGCGCAGGAGATTTTCCGTGGGCACCCACCCGGGCGCCAGATACGTGAAGCCCAGGCCCGCCAGGGTGGCAGGGTCAAGCCCCGCCGGGCGCAGCCATTCCAGATTCTTCCGGTACTCCGTAAACTTCTCCAACTTTTCCGTGGCTTCCCGGAAATGCTGGAGCAGCGGCCCCACCTGGGCCCGCAGCTGATCCAGCCGCTCTTCCAGCGGATAAATATCTTTGGCCGGGTCCAGGTCCGGCGGGATCTCCCCCACTTGCGGCAGGATTTCCAGGGTCTGGGCCCAGCGGTCCACTTCCTCGCCGATCTGCTGGTAGCGTTCCAGCAACTCCCGTTCCAGCCCCTCCACGTACCCTAATTTCCCCAGGGGGGTCTCCACCAGGTTGATGAGGTGCATGATGCGCAGCCGGGTCAGGACCGCGGTGGCCCGGGAGATCTGGTCCTGGGCCACCTGGATGTTCACCAGCACCAGGGGGACGGCTTTAAACATGGGGCGCCCCCGCCGGCCGCCGGCGGAGCAGCGGCGCCAACCGCTCGGGCGGGACCTTTAGATACATGCCGGTAATCAGGGTGATGAGGTTGTCCAGCTCCAGTTCCTTCAGAAACAGGTAAGTGACGGGCAAACCGATCTGGAAGGGCGGTTGGACCAAAACCTTTTCCAGAACTTGAAGCCAGTATTGCCGGAGCCGCTCTTCCACCGCGGCGATATCGCCGGCTCCCTGCAGCAGCTTCACGTAGGTCTCCCGGGGAAGATGGGCCACCATCGCCGCCACGTCGGGGGCAAAGGCCAGGTCCCGGCGGGCCTGGGGCGAACGGAAGCTCCCCGCTTCGATGAGGTATTGGTAGATCTCCTCCCCCGGGAACCGGTAGATGTCCCGGAAGCGGCCGGTCCAGATGATGTTGGTGATGTCGGCCATGGCGCCCAGGATCCGGCCGGCCAGGGCGCGGTCCGAGGCGCCCAGGGTGGCCAGACCCTGCCAGAGGCGGCCGTAAACCCACAGGTCCAGGGACATTTCCAGGGGGAAAAGGCTTTCTTCCCGGGAAAACCTGGGCAGACCCCGTTCCAGGGGCGGGCCCCAGGGGGTGTCGGACAGAGCGGCCGCCAGCCGGGGAATGGACTCCTGGCGCAACATTTCCTGAAAGTCAAGGGGCGACAGGGACTCCAGGGGCAAAAGCCATGCCGCCGCCTGGGCCGGGGACGCTCCCTGGTACAGGGCCCGGAGCACCACCTTGAGGTTTTCCGCCACCAGGCGCTGGGCCAGCACCTCGATGAAGCGCGCTTCCCGCTTTTTCAGCCCCCGGCGCACCTTCAAAAAGGCCTGGGCCAGGTCCCGGTAAAGGCGGCGGCTCAATTCGGCTTCGGCGTCCGCCCGGCGCCAGTCCCAGCCGGCCAGCACCGGCCCGTAGGCCGTGGTGCGGAGGTAACCCAGCAGGTCCTCCAGGTTCCGGGCCCGGAGAAGATAGTGGTAGTCTGCTGCGGTTAGCAGGTAGCTCTTGAGGGCCATGACCTTGGCCCCGGCGTAGGCATAGCGCCAGAGCTTAAAGATCATGTCCCCAATACCCGGGAAACCAGGAAGGCCGCCGCCTCTTCCCCGTGGGCCTGATGTTGCTCGGTGAGGCGCCGGACTTCCTCCTGGGCTGCCTGCTGAATTTCCCGGGCCCGGGCCTCCGCCTGCTGCAGGATTTCCTCCTGGGCGCGGGCCCGGATCTGAGCCAGTTCTTCCTGGAGGTGGGCCTGGATCTCCCGGACCCGGGCGTCGGCCTGGGACTTGAGAGCCTGGGCCTCCTCCCGGGCGGCCCGGACCGCCTCCTGGGCCTGGCGGTCCGCGGCCACTATCTTGGCCAGATCCGGTAACATGGCTTCCCTCGGTCAGCCAGAGTTAATTTGGTCCAATCTCTTCGGAGAGATTCATCCGCCAACCCGGCCTTAGGGTGACAATTTCCTGAATTAAACATGGGCCGGCAAACTCCGGAAGTCAAGCCCGACTGTGAGGATGAAATGTGGTTAGATCTATCGCCAGGACTTTTTCAGTCCTTCATGAGTCTGCGGCGCCCGCCAAGTATATGCAGGGTGCGCCCTGCGCACCCCACATCTTCTCATGGTCTTGTCGCGTTCCCCAGAAACCTGAATGACTGCCAAGGAAACTTATCTGCCGTAGTACCCGGTGATGCTGGCCTGGGCCAGGACCTTGCCGGCCAGGGCCTCTTGGAAGGCGGCCAGGGTGGCATTGGGGTCCAGGTCCAGCCTGGGAACGCTGAGG
>DASWLF010000307.1:0-3440 GCA_036396255.1 Desulfobaccales bacterium | reverse complement strand
TAACTAAAACTCATGCCACCTTTATTAGAAGTAATCGACCTCTCGCATAACTTCGGCGGCCTCCGGGCCATCTCCGATTTTTCTCTGGAGGTTTCCGAGGGCGAGCTGGTGGGGCTCATCGGCCCCAACGGCGCCGGCAAGACCACGGTGTTCAATCTGATCACCGGGGTCTTTCGCATCGGTCAGGGACGCATTCTGTTCCAGGGAGAGGACATCAGCGCCTGGCGCAGTCACCGCATCACCGCCCGGGGAATTGCCCGGACCTTCCAGAACATCCGGCTCTTCAAGGAGTTGAGCGTCCTGGACAACGTCCGCCTGGGGGCCTTTTCTCAGCATGGCTACAGTCTCTTGCAGGCCCTGCGGCACAGCCATGGCTTCCGGGTGGAGGAGCAGCAGGTGGCCCGGCGGGCCTATGAGCTGTTGGAGCGCTTCAATCTGACCCGCTACGCCGACACTCCGGCCCGGCACCTTCCCTACGGTGAGCAGCGCCGCTGTGAGATGGCCCGGGCCCTCATCGGCCGACCCCGGTTGCTGCTGCTGGACGAGCCCGCGGCCGGCATGAACCAGGCGGAAACCGCGGCGCTCATCAGTCTGATCCGGGAACTCCAAGAAGAATTCTCTTTAACGATTCTCCTCATCGAACACCAGATGCGGGTGGTGATGAATCTCTGCCATCGGGTTACGGTGCTGGACTTCGGCGAGACCATCGCGGCCGGCCCGCCCTGGGAAATCCACCGCCACCCCGCGGTGTTGGAGGCCTATCTGGGGCGGGACGACGCCCTGGAGGAAGATGGAGGCAAAGGAGCCCTTAACTGTTAAGGAAATTGAAGTTAACAGCTCCAGCCTTTAGTCGCGACCTTGTAGGGGGCGGGTTTTAAACCCGCCCCCACGGCAGCCAATTTATCCTCGTCGTTTAAGGTTGGTGGGGCGGGCCTCCGTGCCCGCCTTCCAAGCCCGGGCAGGCGCGGAGGCCTGCCCCACCGGGTAATTTGATGGCAACGGCTTTACTTGAAGTGGCAGACCTCTGGGTTTCCTACGACCGCATCCAGGCGGTGCGGGGCGTCTCGTTCTCGGTGGGGGCCGGCGAGATCGTCACTCTCATCGGGGCCAACGGCTCGGGCAAGTCCTCTATTTTGCAGGCCATCTCCGGCCTGCTGCCCCCGGCCCGGGGGAAGATCGTGTTCAACGGGGAGGATTTGCTCAGCCTGCCGGCCCATTTGCGGGTGGCGCGGGGCATCGCCCACGTCCCCGAGGGGCGGGGCATCTTCGGCAACCTGACGGTGATGGAAAACCTGCGCCTGGCGGCCTACCGGCGCCGGGACCGCGACCTCCAGGAGGACCTGGAGCAGGTCTACCGCCTCTTTCCCAGGCTGGAGGAACGGCGGCGGCAGTGGGGCAATACCCTTTCGGGCGGGGAACAGCAGATGCTGGCGGTGGGCAGGGCCCTGATGACCCGGGCCAGGCTCCTGCTGCTGGATGAGCCTTCCATGGGGCTGGCCCCGATGCTGGTGCGGGAGATCTTCCGGGTGATTAAGCGCATCAACCAGCAGGGGGCCGCCATTCTGCTGGTGGAGCAGAACGCCCACCTGGCCCTGGAGGTGGCTCACCGGGCCTATATCCTGGAAACCGGCGAGATCGCCCTGTCCGGCCCGGCGGCGGAGCTGCGGCGCCACCCGCAGGTCCTGGAGGCTTACCTGGGGGACGATTGAGGGTTAAATTTGCAGCTGAATTTTCTTGCCGGGGGAGGAGGCCCCTTTGCCTGCCGTAGACATCTCAACGGGTTATGCTGAAGTCGGCCCTTGACTTTTACCTTTCTTGCGGTCCGAAATGTCCTGAATAAAACCTTCGTAATAGGCCACCGCGCCGGATTCATCCCGCACCGCCCGGGCGTTTACAGATATCCAAAATTTGCTGCCATCTTTGCGGTATACCTGGTATTCGGCGTCGCGGACCGCCCCGGCCACTTCCATTTGCGCGGCGAATTCTTCCCGCTGGTGGGAATCGACAAAGATCTGGTGACCCAGGTCCTTGATGGCGGCGATCATGTCCTCCGGCGAATCGTAGCCGTGCATCCGGGCCAGGGCCGGATTGATGCTGAGTAAGCGCCCTTGGAGGCTGCTTTGGAAGATGCCGATCACCGCGTTCTCGAAAATGCTGTGATACTTCGCTTCGGCCTGCTTGAGGGCCTTCTCCATCTCCTTGCGCTCCATGATGTCCTGGATCATGGCCATCTTGGAGACGCTGCCGTCGGGATGCCGGATGGGGGTGTTTACCACGTAATACCAGCGGTGGTCTTTGGGGCTGCACACCTCCCAGCGCACGGTTTCCCCCCGGAAGACTCTTTCGTTCACGCACCAGGGGCAGACCTCTTCCCGGTCGTGGAGGACTTTGTAACACTTCTGCCCCAGGGGATAATAGCCGGTCCGTTCGATGAAACGCTGGTTCATGAATTCCACTTCAAAATTTTGGGAGCAGATATAAATATACCCGTCGAAGGCTTCAATAATGGCTTCATATTGAGCCCACAGGTCCCGCCAGGCGTCCGTGAGGCGCTGATGCCTGGTGTCGGACTCTTCCAATGCCGCCACCCGCTGGCGCAGTTCTTGGATTTCTTTAACGAGCCGGTCCTTGCTCCGGTCTTCTTTTGGCATTTAATTCCTCAGGCGGAGGGCAGAGCCGTAATCTCCCAGGCCCCTTCAATCCTCAACCATCTTATCAACGTGATGGACGTGCAGATAAAAACCCGGCCCCAGGGAGGAGAGCTGGCCATAGAGCACGATGGGGTCCAGGCGCTTCAGATTGTAGAGGTGGAGGCGGGAGGCGTCCAGGGCGGCCAGGTCATAGTAGCCTTTCATTTCCTCGGAGCCGTAGACCGCGAACCAGCGGAGCCGGGGCCAACCCAGGGGATGGCGCACCAGGCTCAGGTAGTTTCTCACCATGGCCGGATCGTAGTCGAGAAATTGCCAGAAATAAGCCTGCACCCGGACCATCTGGCCGGCCTGCAGTCCGGCTTGGCGCGGGTGCAGCATCCCCTGGTAGTCAATGGCCGTGTAGCCCTGGGGCTCGATGGCGCCCGGCAATGGCCGCAGTTCCCCGCAGGAGCAGAGGAGCGCCAGGCAAACGGCCAGGCAGGCCCCCAGCAGGTGCCGGCGGCCCCGGCGAATTTTCCCGGGTTTTCCTGTACTTGGGCAGTTGCCAGCCGCGGTGCATTTCATATAAATTGCCTTATTGGCTTTTCTTTAACATAATATCATCGGAAGTTGCAAAAAAGGAGACTGGGTAATGGCCTGTCCCATAATTATCCGGCTGCATGACGGCTTTCAATCCTACCTGGTGCTGGACGAAAACAACCCCAGGGAGATGTTGCGCCACTGGGGCTTTGCGGAGGAGTTTTCCCTGCGTCCCTGGCTGGGGTCCCTGGATCCCGACTTCGCCCGGGA
>DASWLF010000306.1:0-1631 GCA_036396255.1 Desulfobaccales bacterium | reverse complement strand
GGTGGAGGAAAAGTTAAGCGATTACCAGATAATTCTGGTGTCCAATCGGGAACCCTATATGCACATCTACCGGGGGGGCGAGGTGGAGGTCATCATGCCCGCCAGCGGTATGGCCATCGCCTTGGACTCGCTGATGCAGACCTGCGGCGGCACCTGGATCGCCGCCGGCAGCGGCGAGGCGGACCAAGAGGCCGTCGCCGGGCAAGACGCGGTGATGGTGCCCCCCCAGGACCCCAGGTACAAGTTGCGCCGCGTCTGGCTGACCAGGCATGAAGAGAAGGATTATTATTACGGTTTTTCCAATGAGGCCCTCTGGCCTTTGTGCCATATCGCCTATACCCGCCCCCGCTTTGACACCGGCCAATGGGAAACCTACCAGGCGGTGAATCGCAAGTTTGCCGACGCCATCTTATCCGAGGTGAATGACCAACGCACCATCGTCTTCATCCAGGACTATCATTTCGCCCTGCTGCCCCGGATGCTGAAAGAGGCGGAACCGCGCTTGGTGGTCTGCCAATTCTGGCATATCCCCTGGCCCAGTTTCGAGGTCTTCCGTATCTGCCCCTGGGCGCAGGAGATCCTGGATGGCCTTTTGGGCAATGATTTGCTGGGCTTTCACCTGCAATACCACTGCAACAACTTTTTCGATACAGTAGATCGGACCCTGGAAGCCCGGGTTGATCTGGAAAAATTTGCCGTCTTCCGTCATCGCAAGGAAACCCGGGTGTGGCCCTTCCCCATCAGCATAGATTATGAGAGGTTTGAAGCCCTTGCCACTGCTCCCCAAATGTCAGCCCAGATGGCCGCGTTGCGTCACCGCCTCAATTTACTTGGCGTGAAAGTAGGGCTGGGACTGGACCGATTCGATTACACCAAGGGTATCCCCGAAAGACTGGAGGCCTTGAAAGTCTTCTTTCAAAAATATCCCCAGTATCAGGGACGGTTCACCTTTATTCAGTTGGGACCCTTATCACGCCAGCACATTACAAGTTACAAGAGGCTCACCGCCAGGGTGGATTTCCTCGAAGAAGAGATCAACAGCGAATTCAGCTTTGGCCGCTGGAAACCTTTACTTGTCTTAAAAGGCCATCTGTCTCATGAAGAAATCGTGCCTTATTATCGCCTGGCTGACGTGATGGTGGTCAGTTCCCTGCATGATGGGATGAATTTGGTGGCCAAGGAATATGTGGCCAGCCGGGTGGACAACCAGGGCGCTTTGATTCTGAGCTCCTTTACCGGGGCCGCCCGGGAGTTGACCGCGGCTTATACGGTCAACCCTTTCAATTCGGAAAATATCGCGGACGCCCTCTTTGAGGCCCTGGAAGCTTCCGATGAAGACCGTTCCACCCGGATGGAAAACATGCGCGCCTGGGTGCAGGAGCACAATATTTACTACTGGGCCGCCCAGTATCTCCGGGCCTTATTGAATCTTCCCGTTGAAGAGTAAAAGGCGGCTTTCCTAAACAATGCGACCACCTTCATTGTCCCTTTTCTGATACATTTAGGAATACTCACCCCAGTCAGTAGCCTCCCAATTTCCAAGATCTTTATCCTCGAGTATCTTGCCACTATATGTAATTTGGAGGGAGTTGCGATATTGACGAATTAATAGATAATGCAGGGCTAATTTC
>DASWLF010000305.1:0-2042 GCA_036396255.1 Desulfobaccales bacterium | reverse complement strand
CGCCCGTCGATGGTCAGATTTACCATAGGTCGATCCCGTTTTAACTGCTTTGGGCTTGAAGCTTTCAGCTATCAGCGTTCAGCTTTTAATGTAGGGTGGGCACCGCCCACCATTTTTTTGTTGGCGGGCAGGGCCCGCCCTACATTTTCATAGTGGCACAGGCGTCTCGCCTGTGCAGGCGCAGGCTGAAGCCTGCGGCTACATTTTGGTGGGCAATGCCCACCCTACATGGCGGGCGGGGACGCCCGCCCCACCACAGAAAACAGAAAACAGAAAACAGTCCTTAACGGTCCACGTCCGCCAGGACGATGTCCATGGTGCCGATGACCGCAATGAGGTCGGCCAGGAGGCGGCCTTTGCAGAGCTTATCCGTGGCCTGCAGCACCGTGAAAGATGGGGTCCGGACCTTTACCCGGAAAGGTTTGGGGCCGCCGTCGCTGATAATGTAAAAACCCATTTCGCCCTTGGGGGCCTCGATGGCCTGGTAGACTTCCCCTACCGGCGGCCGGATGCCGTCCTGGATGATGAGGAAATGGTGGATCAGGGCCTCGATCTCGTTGTAAACCCGCTCTTTGGGAGGCAAACTCACCCGGGGGTCGGCGCACTTGATGTCCCCGGGCTCGGTCTGGGCGATCTTTTCCAGGGCCTGCGCCACGATGCGGTTGGCCTGGAGCATCTCGGCCAGGCGCACCAGGTAGCGGGAGTAGGTGTCGCCCGCCTTGTTGCCCAGGGGAACCTCGAAGTCGAACTCCTCGTAGCTGGAGTAGGGGTTGTCCCGGCGCAGGTCCCAATCCACCCCGGAACCCCGGGCCATGGGGCCGGACCAGCCCCAGTCCAGGACCTCCTCCGGGGTCATGACCCCCACCCCCACGGTGCGCTCTTTCCAGATCTCGTTATGGGTGAGGAGGTTGTCATAGTCGTGCCAGAGGCCCGGGAAGGATTTGACGAAATCCCAAACCGCCGGAATAAACCCTTCGGGCAAGTCGGCGGCCAGGCCGCCGATGCGGAAGTACAGCGGGAACATGCGGGCCCCGGAGGCCATCTCGCACAGGTCCATGATCTTTTCCCGCTCCCGGAAGGCATAAAAGAGGGGAGTCATGGCCCCCAGGTCGTGGCCGTGGGTCCCCAGCCAGAAGAGGTGGGAGGCGATGCGGGTGAGTTCCGCGATGAGCACCCGGATATACTGGGCCCGCTTGGGGACCTCGATGTCCAGGAGCTTTTCCACCGCCAGGCAGAAGCCGAAGTTGTTGACCTCCCCGGCCAGATAATCCACCCGGTTCATCAGGGGCAGGCACTTGTGGTAGGTGCGGTGCTCGCACATCTTCTCGATGCCCCGGTGGAGAAAGCCGATATCGGGGTCGGCCTTGACGATGAGTTCGCCGTCCAGCTCCACCAGGACCCGCAACACCCCGTGGGTGCTGGGGTGGGACGGCCCCACGTTGAGGAGCATGGTTTCGGTGCGTGGCATGCTTCCGGCTTGATTCATGTCGAATTCCCGCTTTAAGTCCCCCTTTATTAAAGGGGGATTTAGGGGGATTTTAAAATCCCCCCTGCCCCCCTTTAGCAAAGGGGGGTTAGGCTATCTGGCGGGCGGTGCCCGCCCTACATTTTTTACAGGTGGCACAGGCTTTCCAGCCTGTGCCGGCGCACCGGCAAGAATGCCGGTGCCACTTAAATTTTACTGGCCCCGCAGGGGATAATCCTTGCGCTGGGGGTGGCCCACCCAATCACCGGGCATGAGGAGGCGCCTCAGGTCCGGGTGGCCGTGGAAGCGGATCCCCATCATGTCGTAGACTTCCCGCTCGTGCCAGTTGGCGGTGGACCACACCTTGGTCACCGAGTCGATGGCCGGGGCGTGGTCATTGGCCAGCATGGTCTTCAGGGTGAGGCGGTTGTGGAACTTGTGCGAGTAAAGATTGTAGGCCAACCCGAAGCGGGGGCTCTGGGGCAGGAAGTCCAGGCCCGCCACCATGGAGAGATAGCGGAAGGAAGTGTCCCGGTCATCCCGCAGGGCCAGGCAGAGGTCCACGATGCGTTCCGGC
>DASWLF010000304.1:0-9052 GCA_036396255.1 Desulfobaccales bacterium | reverse complement strand
AGGGTGAGGCCGGAAGCGAACTCATCCTGCGGCAGGGCGGGGGGACTGGTTTCATCGATGACGGTCTCGGCGGTGACCAGGCAGACGGGCCAGCCGGGCCGGCCCGGGGGGATATGGCAGTGCTCCACCAGACGGTAGACCGTAAAAGCCCGGTCATCGCAGGAGGCCAGGTACTGCCGGCCCTGATGGGTGAGGGTCAGTTTTTCCCCCAACCGGCCCAGCTCCCGGAAGCGGTCTTGAATCCGGTGCAGCAACTCCGCCGGGGAAGTTTCAGGCGCATTATTCTTGATTACCATAAAGACTCTGTCAGTTTTTGTAGGATGCGGCTGACGCACCATTCATGGTGCGTAAGACGCCCCTCCGAAGGCGCGGTTAGTGAAATGTAAACGTCAGCCTCCCGCTGCCGTTACCTGCGCCGGGAGCGAACCAAAATTCTCCTGATAACGCTCCCAGAATTCGGTTAACGAAACCCGGTGCTCCTGGGTGCCCTGCTGCTCCACCGAGAAGCTGGCCAACACCGCGCCCAGGCGAGTGGCCTCCGTCCAGGAGAACCCCTGGGTCAAGCCCTTGAGGAGCCCGGCCCGGTAAGCGTCTCCCGCCCCGGTGGGGTCCAACACCTGCCTGGCGGACACGGCGGGGACCTCTTCCTGGCCCCGGGCGGTGAGCAGGCGGGAGCCTTCCTCGCCCCGGGTGATAATGACGGTGCCGGTCAGGCGCCGCAAGCCGGACTCGTTCAGCCCCGTCTTCTGCCGGAACATCTCCAGCTCATAATCGTTGGCAATGAAGGCCCAGGCGCCGGTGGCCATCTCCTGCAGTTCGGCGTCGCCCCAGGCCGGGATACTTTGCCCCGGATCGAAGATGTAGCGCACCCCCCGGGCCTTGTAGGCCCGGCTGTAGACCAGCATGTCTTCCAGGCTGCCCGGCGCCACGATGGCCAGGTCCGTGGCCGCATTGATCCCAGGAAACCGGTAGCCGGAAGGATGCTTCATGGCCCCGGGATTGAACCCGGTAATCTGGTTGTCGGCCAGGTCCGTGGTGATGTATGCTCCGGCGGTGAATTCCTCGGGAATCTCCTTGATGCCTTCCAGCGGCAGCCCCAGCTGCGCCAGCCGGTCCCGGTAAGGCCCGAAATCCCGCCCCGCCGTGGCCAGGATAATGGGCTTCTCCCCCAGCAGGGCCAGATTGTAGGCAATGTTGCCCGCGGTGCCCCCGAAACGCTCGGTGAGCCCGTTCACCATGAAACAGACATTGAGGATGTGAATCTTCTCCGGCAGGATGTGATCCGCAAAGCGGCCGGGAAAATCCATGATGCGATCATAAGCCAACGACCCGGAAACAAAGATGCGCATAATGTCCTTTCTGAGTTTCGAGTTTCGAGTTTTGAGTTTTGAGTTTTGAGTTCCGAGTTAAAAAACTAAAATAAGGAACCTCGAGACCAATAACTAAAAACTCGAAACTCGAAACTAAAAACTCTGAAAAAACTCCTTAGCCTCTCCCACCGTATACAAAGAGCCGGTGACCACGATGCGGTCGCGGGGCCCGGCCAGGGATTGGGCCCGCTCCATGGCCGCGGCCACCTGGGGGACCTCATAGATTTCCAGGTTATAGGGCCGGGCCCGCCGGGCCAGGTCTGCCGGGGCGGCGGCCCGGAAATACCGGGGCTGGGTGAAGATGACCGTCTGGGCCAAAGGCAGCAGCCTGGCCAGGATGGCGTCCACGTCCTTGTCGGCCATGACCCCCATGACCAGGATGAGGCGGCCGTTACCCCGGGCCGCCCTCAGGTTCTGGGCCAGGGCCAGGGCCGCGGCGGGGTTGTGGGCCCCGTCCAGCAGGACCCGGGGGTCCTGGGCCACCTGCTCCAGGCGGCCCGGCCAGTACGTCTGTTTAAGGCCCTGCCGCACGGCCGCCTCGGGGATAACCAAGCCCGCCCGGCTCAGAAGCTCGATGACGGCCAGGGCCACCGCGGCGTTGCGGTACTGGTGGCGCCCCGTCAGGGTCAGGAGCAGGCCGTCCAGCCGCTGCTCCAGGCCCTCATAGGAGAAGCGTCCACCGGGGCCGCCCCGGGCCTTGAAATCGCCCCCGCCCAGGTAAAGGGGGGCCCCCAGTTCCCGGCAGCGCTGCCGGAAAAGGTCCAGGACCCGCTTTTGCCGGGCATACGTTACCAGGGGCACCCCCGGTTTGATGATGCCGGCCTTCTCCCCGGCGATGGCGGTGAGCCCCGCCCCCAGATGTTCCTGGTGGTCCCTATTGATGTTGGTAATCACGGCCACCAGGGGGTGGACGATGTTGGTGGCGTCCAGGCGCCCCCCCATGCCGGTCTCCAGGATTATGGGGTCCGCCCCTTCCTGGAAAAAGTAGAGAAAGGCCATGGCGGCGGCGAATTCGAAAAAGGTGGGGGGTTCGGCTTCGTCCACCGCGGCGTGCACCTCATTGATGAGGGCCAGCAAGCGCTCCCTTGAGACCTCCTGGTCCCGCAGGCGGAACCGCTCGGTAAAGTCCACCAGGTGGGGGGACGTGAACAGACTCACCGGGTAGCCGGCCCGGGTGAGGATGGCGCTCAGCATGGCCGCCACCGACCCTTTGCCGTTGGTGCCGGCGATGTGGAGGTAGCGGCCTGCCTCATAAGGAATCTGCAGCCGGGCCAGCAGGGCCAGGGTGGAGGACAGGCCGAACTTGATGCCGAACTTCTGCAAATCAAAGACCCAGGCCGTAGCCTGGGCCAGGTTGCCAAAGCGCCTCATCCGGCCACCCTGTTAGTATTCTTTGTATTCATGGCTCATCACCGTCACCCCGTCGGGCTTGAAGCGCACTTTGAGGGTGCTGCGCAGGATTTTGCCTTCCGTCTTCAAGGGGGCTTTCTTTATCTGCTTATTCGCGTCAAGCACCCAAAGACTGTCGGATTGCGGATTGATCACCCGCTTTTTCGGGTCGTAAGGCATGGCCGGAGCGTCTTTGAAGCTTTTGTAGGTGAATACCAGGCCATCCGGCGTCCGGTCGATTTCCTGGGGTTCCCCGAAGTAGAGGAGAATTTCGTGCTTGGCGGTCTGGCCATCCTTGACGCGTTCCACATAGTGAGGGTTGATGGTTTCGCCGCCGACGTCGCGCCAGCCTCCCAAGAACACCGGCAGCATCAGGATGAGAAGGAGCAGAATCCCCCTGCCCGGTAGAGACTTGAGCCATCCGTTGCCGCTAAAGCCGCCCATGCTGTTTACCTCCTGAAATAGCCCCTTAGCCCGGCCCTGCCCCAAAACCAGGGCCAGCAGATGTAATCCTGCCCAAGGCAGAACCAGGTTTGCCGCGAGTTTTGCCACTAGCTGAGCAGCACCGCAATGATGCCGCTCAAAAAGATGGCGTCGAAGGTCCCGGCCCCGCCGATGGAGGCCACCGGCGCCCCCAGTTGGGGGATCTTGCCCAGGTTCAGCAGGTCCGCGCCGATCAAAATGCCCATGGTGCTGGCGATGTAAGCGCAGGGGGCCCGCAGCTCCGCCGGGCAGAAAAGATAGGCGCCCAGGGCCGCCACCAGGGGCGGGACCAGGCCCGGCACCCCAATGCCCAGGCCCGGCACCGGCCGGGCCAGGCGGTTCACCACCAGCGTCACCAGGGCCACCAGCACCGGCAGGTAGAAGCCAAAGCTGATTTTGCTCATGAGATAGATGGATAAGGCCAGGGGAATCAAGGCCCCGCCCACGTTCACCGCCAGGACGGTCTTGTGGGGCTGGTTTAGCCGGGGAACCCGGAACCGCATGCCGAAGTAGGTAACCACCTGGTCCCCCATCACTTCCCGGGTGTCAAAACTGTAGATGGGAATATTGATCAAGCTGCCCACCAGGGTAAAGATGAGCAGCCAGAACATCAAACTGGGGGGCAGCCCCAGCCTCATAAAAGCCTCGCCGATGAGCCCCAACAACAGCAAGGGGAGCATGACCAGGGCGGCCAGGAAGAAGAACAGCATCAGCAGAAATATTAAGGGTGGGAAAATCATGGCGTCAGTTAGTCCCTCTCCAGGCCATAGGATCTGATCTTGAGGTTCAGCTCTTCCATGGAGATGCCCAGGATCTCGGCCGCCTGGCGGCGCTGGCCGGCCACCTTTTCCAGGGTGCGGCAAATCAACTGCCGCTCCAGCTCCGGCAGCTCGGGTTCCGCCTCTTCCGTGGGCAGGACCCATCTGACCAGCTGTTGCAGCGCTACCGGCAAATCCTGCAAGGTGAGGGTGTCCCCCTGGCAGACGATGACTCCCCGTTCGATGATGTTCTCCAGTTCCCGGATGTTGCCGGGCCAGGTATAGCGCCGGAAGACCTCCAGCACCTCCGGGGCCAGGGCCCTGATCTCCCGCCGGTTTTTCTCACCGTAAACCCTGAGGAAGTGGTCCGCCAGCAGAGGCAGATCCTCCAGCCGCTCCCGGAGCGACGGCATGGCAATGGGAAAGACGTTGAGACGATAATAGAGATCGTCCCGGAAACGGCCCTCGTGCACCATCACTCCCAGGTTACGGTTGGTGGCGGCAATGATGCGGACGTCCACCTTCAGGGTGCGGGTACTTCCCAGGGGCTCGAATTCCCGGCTCTGGAGGACCCGGAGGATTTTGGCCTGGGTGGCCAGGGAAAGCTCCCCGATCTCATCGAGAAATAGGGTGCCGCGGTGGGCCAGCACCACCCGGCCATCCTTGCGGCCGGCGGCCCCGGTAAAAGCTCCCCGCTCGTGGCCAAAGAGTTCGCTCTCCATCAAGGTTTCGGCCAGCGCGGCGCAATTCACCACCACGAAGGGCCCTGCCACCCGGGGGCTGTTACGGTGAATATCCCAGGCCGCCAACTCCTTGCCGGTGCCGGTTTCCCCCAGCAACAGCACGGTGGCCTCGGTGGGGGCCACCAACTCCAGGAGGTGAATAATCTCCTGAATGCGAGGCGAACTACCCAGGACCCCGGAAATTTTGAAGTTCACCCTCTACCCCCGGCGGGCCAGTCCATGGACCACTCCATGACAACGACAGGCGGTGGCAATCAAGGCTTTCCCCCGGCAACCGGCCAGATCTCCGGCCAGGGCCGCTAACTGCCGGGGAGGATACCCTCCCACCCCCGGGGCCAACTGGTGGCTAACAATCACCATCATCTCAAAGCCCGGCACCTTGAGGGAAGCCAGGTGCTCATACAAAGGCAGGTCCCGGGGCTCGCCGCTTACGGGACAAACCGAATCGGCTTGGCAGTCGTCGGGGCACTGGTGGCTGGCGCGGCTCAGATAGATGCCCCCCTGGAGGCCCCGCCGGACCTCCGGAACCCCATGGCCCACGGCTTCCGGTACCGCCACGCTCTCCCAGTTTGGCGCCACCCGGGGGTCGGCCGCCAGGTAGGCAAAGGCCACATGGACCGGCACCATGGGGATGAGCCAATCCCAGGGGGCCTGGTCCAGATGGCCTCTGAGAAAGTCGATGGCCTCATGGGCGCGGCATTGCACCCGGCGGTGGTTCCCGGCCCGGGCCGCGGCCAGCGCCGCCGGGTCCCGGTCCACCACCCAAAAAACGGCCCCGGCATCCTGCCGGGCCAGGCGCTCCAGGGCCAGGCGTCCGAATCGCCCCGCCCCCAGGACCAGGTAACTGGCCATGTCTTTCAATCCTCCCGGGGGAAAACCCCCACCACCGTAGGCAAAGAAAACTTCTGTTCATCAATCAAGTTGCCGATGGAGGCCTCCCAGGAGGGCGGTGAAAAAAACTCGAAGTCCTTGGTTTTGATGACCAGCTGCGCTTCGGTGCCGCCGTCCAGATTGAGGGCGGAGTCGATGTCAAATTTAGAGTCTTTGAGAAACTGGGCGAACTCGCTCAGAGAGAAAAACCGGTTGAAGGAATTAAACACCAGGATGTTGCCGGCGCGGTCGGCGGCGATGACGGTGCGGTGGGCCCGTTTGTCGCTGTGGCGCACCCGGATTTGGCCCTTGTAGTCCAGCAATAACGGAAAGGACTGCACCCCCTGGGTCCATGGCAGTTTCTTGGGGCTGATGGGAGTGAGCCGCAGGTCCAGGATGGTGGCCCGGGGCAGATCCGGCGACATGCCTTTGGGCTCGGCCACGAACATGCCGCGCATCTGCCGGTTGCCGGCCGGACCGATGGGGTTGCCGTCGGTGATGATGAGGCCGATGGGGTTCCCCTTCCTATCATAGTAGCTGCCGTTGAACAAGATGGGAGCGCCCAGTTGCTGCTGCCAGGCAGTGATGCTTTGGGGAGCCTGGTGAAAGACCCGGAAGGCGTTGCTGGCGGGGTCTATCTTCACCACCGCCAGGGCGCTCACCACTTCGTCCTCCCGGAGAACGTCCACCTGGGTGAAGTTGAGGCCCCGGCCAATTGCCTGCCATTGGGGGGGAGTATGGGTCAAGTCTCCCGCGGCGGCGCCGGGGGCGTATCCCAAGCAGAGCCAGCAGATGAAAACAACAGCAAAAAACCGGGCGGTCACCGCCTCTCCTTGCAGACCGACATCATTTTAGATATTTTATCACGAGCAGGAAAATTCGTCCATACGCTTAACAACATGTCCATCCTCCTGGCAGATTCCCACGCGCACCTGGACTTAGAGGAACTGGCCCCCGACCAGGCCGCGGTATGGCGCCGGGCCCGGGATGCCGGGGTAGGCGTGGTCATCAACGTCGCCACGGGGCTTGCCGACTCACCCCGGGTTCTTAAAACCGCCCGGAAGTACCCCGGGGTCTTTGCGGCCCTGGGGGTTCATCCCCATGGGGTGGGGAATCTTCAGGAGCACGACCTGGAGGGGTTGGCGCCGCTAATGGAGGATCCCAAAGTGGTGGCCATCGGTGAGATCGGCCTGGATTTCTACCGCCGCCGCTCCCCGGAGGAGGCCCAGAAATACTGGTTCCGGCGTCAGCTGGAATTCGCCTGGGCCCAGCAAAAGCCCGTGGTGGTCCACACCCGGGAGGCCACGGCCACCACCCTAAAGATCCTGCGGGACCACCGGAGCCGGCTCCGGGGCGGGGTGATGCACTGCTTCGGCGGCAGCCTGGAAGAAGCCCAGGCCTTCCTGGACCTGGGCCTGTTCATTTCGTTTTCCGGCACCCTCACCTATCCCCAGGCCGGTCCCTTGCGGGAAGTGGCCCGGAAGTTGCCCTTAAACCGACTCCTGGTGGAGACGGACTGCCCTTATCTGCCGCCCCAGCCCTGGCGGGGCAAACGCAACGAACCGGCTTACCTGACCGCCACCGTCCGGCAGTTGGCGGCAATCCGGGGGCTCGCCTTCGAAGAAGTGGCCGGCCAGACCTGGGAAAATACCCTGACGGCCTTCGGGCTGGCAGCAAAGTTAACCCAAGAGGCTGCGGGGTGAGCCCGCCTTCTCGGTGATTGATTTGCTATCCCCCATTCATCCTCCTGTCTATCCTAAGTACAGAATTTCGTAATTATGGTGACGTTTTTACAAAGCCCCCCTCACCCCAGCCCTCTCCCCCCGCTGGCGGGGGGAGAGGGACCATTACAGGAGTTCCTTCTTTATCCCCTCTCCCCCAATGGGGGGTGAGGGGGAATTAGATCACTGTTCCATTCCCGTTAATAAATACGTAACCGAATTTATGAACCACTGTACTAAGTAGGTAGGGTAGGCACGGCCCACCAAGAATCCTTTTGACCTCTGAAAAATGGTCAGTAAGGAATATTAGCGGCGGGCACGGAGGCCCGCCCCACCAGATGGTAGGGCGGCCGTCTCTGGCCGCCCAGCAATGTAGTTTAAGTCCAGATATCTAAGATTAGAATTGACTCACTTTCCTCAAATCGTCTCCTCCCTATCCTAAGTCGCTTAAATCCTGTATAATATGATTGGTCCCTGATGCGGCCAATCCATTAACAGGCTGTTGAAAAACTCCCATAATTTAGCATTGGTCATTCTGAGCGAAGCGAAGAATCTCGTATTTTCAGCCGGTTGAGATCCTTCACGCTGTTCAGGGTGACATTAAAAACCCTGTTTTCAACAGCCTGCCAAAGCCTAAATTACCGTGAGCCACGTAGCCCGGAACCTGGAAGAAGTGAACCGACGCCTTGCCGCCGCGGCCCACCGGGCCGGCCGGGATCCCGGGGAGGTGCGCCTGGTGGCGGTGAGCAAGAAGGTGGACCTGGACCGCCTCGGCCAGGCGGTGGCCGCGGGCCAGCGGCTTTTTGGCGAAAACTACCTGCAGGAGGCCAAAGGGAAGATCGCGGCCCTGGGGCCGGGCTTAAGCTGGCACCTGGTGGGGAGCCTCCAAACCAACAAGGCCCGGGGGGCGGTGGAGCTCTTTGACCTGATCCAGGCAGTGGACCGCCTCAAGCTGGCCCAGGCCCTGGATCAGGCCGCCGCCCGCCTGGGCAAGGTCCAGGAAGTCCTCCTCCAGGTCAACCTGGCGGGGGAGGAGACCAAATCGGGCGCGGCCCCGGAGGAAGTCCCGGAACTGCTTGAGGAGGTGGCCCGCCTGCCCCACCTGCGGGTTCAGGGCTTGATGACCATGCCGCCCTGGTTGGACGACCCCGAGGCGGTGCGCCCGTATTTCCGGGCCCTCCGGGAGCTGCGGGACCGGCTGCGCCGCCTGGTGGGCCTGCCGCTCCCCGAGTTGTCCATGGGCATGTCCGGGGACTACGAGACCGCGGTGGCTGAAGGGGCCACCCTGGTGCGGGTGGGCACCGCCATCTTCGGAGCCCGTCCCGGTCCCTGAAAGTGGAACTGGAACGATGACGTCGGCGGAACGGGTCTAAACCCCGCCGCCCTGAAGCCGCCGGCCCCCGGGTTAGCCATGGTTGCAGGTTTGCCAGGCAAACAGCCCCGGGCGGCGGCCCAGAAGGAAGGTACAGGAGCCTGATTATGGCAAAATCCCTTGATACCGAGCGTCCGCACCGGGACGCCGACGTCCTGGGGCCCGGGCCTAGGCCCCTTGCTACTCTCAGCCTTTCCAGCGCTCATTTTGCTGCAGCGGCACCGGGGTGACCTATGTGGGATTGGCAACAACTTTCCTGGGAATTGAGCAAGTTGTTTTACGCGGCCGTCATCGGCGGGGCCATCGGCTTCGAGAGGGAGGCCCATGGGCAGGCCGCGGGCCTGCG
>DASWLF010000303.1:0-6146 GCA_036396255.1 Desulfobaccales bacterium | reverse complement strand
TGCGCCCTCCTTCGACCCCTCACCGGTTTTCAGGGTTTCGATTGACCAAGAGACGTTTTCCTCCCCTGGCCAGGGCCACCTGGGCGTCTTTAAGATAAGGCCCTGATGGCGAGGCATTATCCACCAGCAGGAAGACCCGTTGCGGTCCTTGCCACAGTTCTTTGAGTCTGGTGGGGGAGATCAGGTAATTGCTCTCCGGGTCCACCGGGTAGACAAAGCGCGGCAAGCCGTGCCGTTGGACCATCAGAATGGGCCGCCGGGCATAAAAAGCCAGGCTGGCTCCCAACTCGAATTCTTCGATGTATTCCATTACCAGTTGGTCTTCCGGCCGGGCGTGAGCCCGCACATACTCTCCAAAGGATTTATCGGACCGCACCGGACTGAGAGCGGCTAAAGCCTGGTAGGTAAAGAAGAGCAAAGCCAGAGACAGGCCCGCATAACCGGCCAGCGCCAGACGGGGTCGGCGCAGTCCCAGCAGGCCACCCAGGAGGGCCAGGGGCGGG
This sequence comes from Desulfobaccales bacterium, assembly GCA_036396255.1. Lineage (GTDB taxonomy): Bacteria > Desulfobacterota > Desulfobaccia > Desulfobaccales > 0-14-0-80-60-11 > DASWLF01. The sequence continues at coordinate 5,643 of DASWLF010000303.1, read as the reverse complement.
ATAGTAAGACTCACCCTGCGGGCCACGGGTTCCACCAGTGGAAACAGGCCCAGGAACTCCCGCCGGTTCCCGGCGCACAACTGCTCCAGAAACGGCACGAAGAGAGCGGCTCCCAGTCCCAGAAGCCCCAGGGCCAGCAAAGCCCAGGCCAGGGCCTGTCCCCTGGGGGCTGCCAGATAGCGGTCGACCTGCCAACCCAGGACTAAAGCCAGGGCGGGCAAGGCTGGCAGGGAATAATATTCAATGCGCGTCGAGGACAGGGTAAAGAGCCCCAGGACCACTGCAGGCCAGATCAGGAGCAGGCTTCGCTCCTTGCCGGCTTTGGTTAAGATGGCTTCCTTACCGAAGTGATAAAGGCTTCCAGGGAGGAGCAGCGTCCAGGGCATGAGCCACACCGCCAGAAATAGCCAAAACAGCGGCGCTGAGATAGTGCTGACTCCCCCCGGCTGACGCTCTCCCAAGAACCTGATCAGGTGCTCATTGACAAAATGGTGCCACAAAAACCCCGGATGGGCCATTTCCATTGCGGCTAACCACGGCACGGTAATCAGAGCCAGGATAACCAGACCCCCTGGGTGGATAAACAGACGCCGCAGGCGGGGCTGACGCAGATGCCAGCCGTATAAGACCCCGATAATTAGGGGAAAGCCCAGGCCGATAATTCCCTTGCTCAAATAGCCGGCACCCAGGGAAAGATGGAATAGGCAGACCCAGCGGAACCGCGGCTCCTTTAACCAGAGCAGCATGGCAATAAGGGCTGCCAGCAGGGTCAAGGTAATCAGGTGATCGGTGAAGATCTCCAAGTGGAGGTAAAAGAAGCCAACACTGCTCAGCAAGATAAAACCCCCCAGCCAGGCGGCCCGAGGGGGCAAAAGGAGGCCTCCCAGGCGGAAAGTTAACCAGACCTCCGCCATGGTCATGGCCAGGGTCGGCAGCCGGGCGGCCCAATCCGAGACCCCGAAGACCTTAAAGGCCAACAGGTTGAGCCAATAAAGCAGGGGTGGCTTTTCCAGGTAGGGGGCCCCGTTCAGGGTGGTGAAAATCCAGCGTCCGGCTGCCAACATTTCGCTGGGAACCTGGGCATACATGGCCTCCCCCCGGCTCAGGGGCAGGCTAAAGGCCGGGAGCAGATAGATCGCGGCGCACAGGAGAGACAGGCTGTATCCTGCCCATGGCTTTAACAGAGAGCGGACTTTCATGAATCGGAGAGCTTGATCTGGGAGAACTCCATGGGCTGCTCAACTGATTATTTCACTCAAGTTAACCACTACGTTACCGGGAAATCGGATCATAAGATTAGAAGCCAGGTTTACTCGGTTAAAGGCATGCTACCATTTTAAGCGGCTGAGATAAAGTCCTACGTCCTTTTGAAATTTTCCTAAACTTCAAAAGGTTCTCAATATTGATAATTGCTGTTAATCATTAGTTTTTCAACTACTTAAACTGCATGGATATTTAGATCATCTGGCTCTTTTCCAGAATTGCCGTCCTAACCCTAATACTGTTCACTTAAGCGCCCTGTAGGGGCGGGGTCTCCCCGCCCTTGTATAAGAAGGGCCATTTATTGGGCGGGGAAACCCCGCCCCTACGAAAAATAGAAATTGCCAATGCTTAAGTGAACAGCATTGGTCCTAACCCGACAACTACCTGCATCTCCCCGAAAACCGGAAACCGGAAACCGAAGGCCGCCCCTAAGGCAGCGGCGGCGTGCTCCATTCTGCGGCCATGGTGGTCCCGGCCCGGAGCAGGACCGGGTCGGACCCCACCCCGCCCCCCCTGCCGGGGTGCGGGCATACCGGGAATGTCATGATTGCAAGTTTGGGATGGCGCTGCACTGCCGGCGCCATCCCAAATCTTGCCCAGACCATTTTATCCCGGGGTTCAGGCGACCTTCCATCGCCTTAGGCAACGACAGAGTTGCCGGGAATGATTGATCAACGATCATCCAATTGGATAACCCCGGAACAGGATGTTTCAGGCCACATTCTGCTGCATTTCCATGTCCCCGCGTGCCGGACACCATTCTGCCGGGCACTCACTCCCGAGCTGGTCGATTCTCTTGGAGAGATGACCCGCGAGATACTGGAGCCTGGGCAACTGGGGGATCAGCTTGGCCGCGCCGGGGTTGGTCTCAACCGCGCGGATGACGTCGCTGATCTTGGTTTTCAGGAAATTCAGCTCGAAGTACATGGAATCAAAATAGGCATTTGCGTCCATGATTATCTCCTTTTTCCGGAATGCCGGGAAAGCTACGCCGGCATTCTGCCTGTCAGAAAATTGGTGGTGAGAGGCTCCCGGCCCAGCCTTGCCCATATTCGGCTGCCAGGCTCCCGGCCTGGCTGGATGCAATTGGCATCCTTCCAGGGAAACGACTTAAGCCGGAGCTAGACGAAGGTTCGAGGGATATTTAGGAAATGGAGGGGGGATGAAAGATATTGGCGGAGAACAGGTTTATTACGAAAGTAACCATGGCCAGGGGGTAAGGCGAGGCTTGCCCAGCGGAGGTATAAAGGCCATCGGACGGGAGGAAGGGCATGCTGCAACACGGGAAGGTCATTCCGGGCTTGGACTGACTATCGCAGCAACTTCCCTTGCCGCCAGCGTCGCCGCACTGGCAACACTGGCAGGTGTGCAGGTATGGTGCTGCCACCCCTGCCAGGCTCCCCCAAGGCAAAAGGAGCATTGCTAAAAGTAGGACGCCCCATTTGAGCCGAAGAGACACGATCATTTCCTTCCCTAATATATTTATATCCCCTTTATGCCATAGTCAAGAACTTTTTTATATTATATTTATATAGATTATTTTTATATGATAGTGCGGGCGGGGAGGCGCACTGTTGGGCTCTGGACCAGGCGTCTCGGCCCCCAATCTCCTGAAGGCCTTGAGAAACATGATAGTGGCGGCCGGCGACCTCATCAAGCAGGGCAAGATGGCGGAGGCCTGCCAGCAACTCCTGGACGCCTACCACCGGAAAGAATTATTTTCGCCAGAGGAAGGCGCCTGCGGGGCAAGGACAAAAAATTACTAACTAAAGGCGAGGCGTCGTTAAATAGAATAGAAAGTTTCTGCTATTTATCGTCAATTTTTCAAGTGCCCAAAATCCCAAAATGCATTGATATTTAAATAATATCGCTCTTTTCCAGATTACCGCCCTACCCCGACAACTACCTGCATCTCCCCGAAAACCGGAAACCGGAAACCGAAGGCCGCCCCTAAGGCAGCGGCGCGGTGCTCCATTCCGCCGCCATGGTGGTCCCGGCCTTGAGCAGGACCGGGTCCGAACTCCAACCTCCCCCCGCCAGGCCATAAATATTGGGCAGAAGGGTCAATTTTACCGGGATATCTTTGAGTTCCACGGTGAGCACCCCAGGAGAACTGGAGAGGTCCCAGGTGTAGAAAAAAGTGACATCCTGGGCCAGGACCAGGGGACTGCCGTCCGGGGCTTTGAGGTGGAAGCGGTCCAGGTAAGACTGCACTATCTGCTCCACCTGGCTGATGCGCTGGTCCGCGGCGCCGCCGACTCCCGTCCTGGCCGCGGCCCGGGCCCCCTCCCGGGAGGCGTTGGTAATCACGTGCTTTTCCCAGTAGAGCAGCCCCAGGTCCACGATGCCGCCAATCACCAGCAACAGGAAAGGCAACACCAGGGCCAGTTCGACGATGACATTGCCGCTTGCGTCCCGCCCCCTGGCGGCCTTGCTAAGTTTTTCTTTGGACATACCGAGAGCTCTGAGAAAGTCTCCGTAACTCCCCCTTTGGAAAAGGGGGACTTTGTCTCTGTGGTCGTCTGGAAACTTTTATATTTAACCCAAAACCGCCTTTACCCAGGGGTCATATACCAAGTTTTTTCAAATAATATTTTGTCCACCCCGGTAGGGGCGCAATTTATTGCGCCCGAGAGGGCGTGACAAATCACGCCCCTACAAAAAATATCCGTTTGAACGCAATATGGTCTTACCCTGTCTCGCCCCGCTGGGCAAACCGGGCGGCAGCCGCGCCTCGGGACGCAGCCGCCTCTTGTGGTTAGTTTCGGATGATGGGGGCGATGGCTTTAATTCCGGGGCAATCGGGAAACTGAATCATACCGGGTTGCGTTCAAATGGTTGTTTTTGTAGCCGCAGGCTTTAGCCTGCGCCGCCCAGGCGAGACGCCTGTGCCACCAAGAAAAGTTGGAAGAAAAATATTCGATTGGTCGCAACTCGGTATCAGGGGTATTCCTTGAACACTTGGGCGGGGTATTCTTGGGTAAGTCGCGCCGTCAGGTGAAAGTGCATGTCCCAGGCCTCGTCCCTGGTGCGGGTTTCCACCGTGAGGTCCGGCTTGGACCAGCTCCGGGGCAGGTAAAAAAAGTTGGCCTCAAAGACCGCGGTCTCAAACCGGTTCTCATCCTTCCGGATGGTGGAAACCACAAAGCGGCGGCGGGTGGGAAGGTTCTTGACCTTATTGAACAGCCCTTTGGCGGCCATGGGGGTTAAATCCGCAACCTCATTCCTGGTCTGCCTTGCCTCTATTGGTCTTCCGCTTGAGGGTCGCCTTTTTCTTGGCGGGGATGGAGCCGGCGGAGCCCATCATCACCTTGGCGGACCGTCTTTTCTGGGATTTGCGGGCATAAGCCGCGGTTTTCCCCGCATGGCGCTTGGCAAACCAGAGTTTTTCCTCCGCCGGCGGCAGCTTGGCGATGGGGGCGCCTTGCAGCTCAAACCCTTTCTCGATGAGGGGCCGCAAATCGGCCCACTTCTTTTTGCTGCCCATCATGGCGATGATGATGGCCTGGTCGTCCTTCTGGAACATGCCCACGTAAGTATGCTTGGAAGCCCGGGTGTAGCCGGTTTTACCCGCCACCGCCAGGGGGGTGGTCCAGAGAAAGCGGTTGTGGTTGCGCAACTCCCGATCTCCCTGGATGGTATGGAACTTGGTGGACATGATTTTGGCCAGCTCCGGGTTCTCCATGGCCCGCCTGAACATCTTGGCCAGGTCCTCGGTGGTGGAGAACTGGTTGTCCGCCGGCAAGCCGTTGGCGGTGGCCAGGGTGGTGCGGTAGGCCCCCCAATGGCGCACTTCCTGGGTCATCTGATGGGCAAAGGCATCCTCGCTGCCGCTCACCTGCTCGGCCAGGGCCCGGGCCGCGTCGTTGGCCGAGGACAGGAGCAGGGCATAAAGCAGCTCCCGCACCGTATAAACTTCCCCGGGCTTGATGTTGATCTTGGAGGGCGGCGCCGAGGCCGCATAAGGGCTCACCTGCACCTTATCGTCCATCTTCAGGTGCTGCGCCACCGACATGGCGGTCATGACCTTCAGGGTGCTGGCCGGGGGTAGGAAGAGCTGGGGGTTGAGGGCCAATAAAACCTTGCCGGTTTTGGCATCCATGATGACGAAGGAGCGGGCCGAAACCTCGAAGTCGTCATCCTCCTGGGCCGCCACCGCAACTGCCGTCATCAACCAGATTGCCAGCAAACCAAGCAAAGCCAGACCGAATCTTCTGCGTAGTCTCATGAATCCCCTTGTTAACCCTAATTTCTTGGGAACCGGTGGCACCCCGCATCAACCGCGCAGCCCTATGATATGAAAATTTTCGCCGCTTGGCAATTCCCAATGAACCAGGATTCGTCTCCGGCGGGACGAAAGAGTTGCTCCAGACCTTAGAA
>DASWLF010000302.1:0-7525 GCA_036396255.1 Desulfobaccales bacterium | reverse complement strand
AATAATGATTACGTAAAAATATAAGAATCATTTTTTCCTTGCCTTTCCTGAATAATGCTGCTATAGGAGGAAAATCCCAGGTCTGTCGACGCCTCAGGGGGAGGTCACGCCAATCAGCCCAAGACCTGAAACTGCGCCAGTACGGGCTTCTCGGTGAGAGGACACCATATGATATCCTGGCTCATGGGAGTAGTTGTCTGTCTGTGTCTTTTGGCGGGATGTGGGGGAGGTTCAAAGGGAATTCTGGTGAAAGAGGAGCCGCTGCAGCCGGCTCTGACTGTCCCCGTCCAAGACGATAACGATGAATCAGCCCTGACCGAGGAGTTGAGCGCCAAACGCCTGGAGGAACTCTACGCCAAGAGCGGCATCCCCGGCTGGGACCCCAGCCTGGAAGAAGAGCTGAAGCAATGGGAGCATCAGGTAAAGTTTGATGCGCCCATTCAGATGAACAAGCAGGTCCGGGCCTACCTGGTCTATTTCTCCACCGAACGCAAAGAAATCATCAGCCGTTATCTGTCCCGTTCCAGCCGCTATCTTCCCATGATTAAAGAGGTCTTCCAGGAATACGGTCTGCCGGAAGACCTGGCCTATCTGGCCATGATCGAGTCCGGCTTCAACGCCAAGGCCTATTCCCATGCCCACGCCAGCGGCATGTGGCAGTTCATCAAAGGCACCGGCCTGCGCTACGGGCTGGCCATCGACAGCTACGTGGACGAGCGCCGGGACCCGGAAAAGTCCACCCGGGCTGCGGCCAAGTACCTTCTGGACCTCTATAAACAGTTTGGCTCCTGGTATCTGGCCGCGGCCTCGTACAACTGCGGCGAAGGCAGGGTGCAGCGAGAGCTGAACCAGAGCACCCACAAGAACTTCTGGGAGCTTTCCGCCAACATGTGCCTGCCCAACGAAACCAAGAACTACGTGCCGCAGATGATCGCCGCCACCATCATCGCCAAGAACCCCGAGAAGTTCGGTTTCAAAAACGTGTCCTACCTGCCGCCCCTGAAATACGACCGGGTGCAGGTGAACGAGCCCACCGCGCTCAAGGCCGCGGCCGCGGCGGTGAACGTCTCGCTGGAGGAGGTCCAGGCCCTCAACCCGGAATTGACGCGGGGCGTAACCCCGCCGGACAGCTCCTCGTATGCCCTGAACCTGCCGCCCAACAGCAAGGAAGCCTTTGCCAAGAACATCACCCTGGCCCAGATCGAGCACCCGGCCATCGCCTCCAGGCCCCTGCGCACGGCCAAAAGCACCGGCCGCAGCTACTCCAAGGGGAGGAGCCACGGGGTCCGCCAGGCTTCCGTGGCGGCCAAACCAAACGGCAAGACCAAGACTTATGCCAGGTCTGCCAAAAAATCCGCCAAGCCCACCACGTATGCCAACAAGAGTAAGTCAAGCCCCAGCGTCTCGGCTAAGGCCGACGCCAACGCCTATCAGGCTTCTGTGTTCGGCGCCCCATCCTTAGCCGGCAAGCACGACACCTCCGTCAAGAGCAAGGGCAAGACCAAGATTCAGACCGGGAAAGCCGACGCCAGGCCGGGTGAGACCCGCCTGTCAAAGAGAAGCGACAGCTCCGCCAAAAATTCCGGCAAGGCCAAGAATGCCAAGAAGAACGGCTCCTCGGAGAAAAAATCCAAGGACAAAATCTCCAAGGCCAAACCTCGCGCCCTGTTCGCTGAAGCCCGGTGATAACCTCGCCGGGCTCCGGCCCGCCCCTAAATCTCTAAATTTTTTTCCTCTACCTCTTGATTTTCCTGGCTGAATGGTTAAAATTTGCCAGAAATTAGCACTCACCTTCGACGAGTGCTAATACTCGTCGGAAGATCTTAATTCACCCTGAGGAGGTTTTACATGAAGGTCAAACCCTTAAATGATCGGGTTCTGGTCAAACGGCTGGAAGAGGTGCAGGTTACCAAAGGCGGCATCGTCATTCCGGATACCGCCAAGGAAAAACCCATCGAAGGCCGCATCATGGCCGTGGGCCCCGGCAAAATGAGCGATGCCGGCAACCGCATGGCCCTCCAAGTCAAAGAAGGCGACAAGGTCCTGTTCGGCAAGTACGCCGGCACCGAAATCAAGATCGAAGGCGAAGAATATTTGATGATGCGGGAAGAAGACCTCCTGGCCGTCATCGCCGAATAATATTCCGGTCTTCCCCATCATCCATCCTGAAGTCCAATTGGTCAGCTACCCTTAAAAGGAGGACAGTAAAGACATGGCTGCAAAAGAGATCAAATATGATATCAAAGCCCGGGAGGCCATTCTCCGGGGCGTCAACACCCTGGCCGACGCGGTCAAGGTAACCCTGGGCCCCAGGGGCCGCAACGTCATTCTGGAGAAATCCTTCGGCGCCCCGATGGTCACCAAGGACGGCGTCACCGTGGCCAAGGAAATCGAACTGGAAGACAGGTTCGAGAACATGGGGGCCCAAATGGTGCGGGAAGTGGCCTCCAAAACCTCGGACGTGGCCGGCGACGGCACCACCACCGCCACCATCCTGGCACAAAGCATCTACCAGGAAGGCTCCCGCCTGGTGGCCGCGGGGGTCAATCCCATGGCCTTAAAGCGCGGCATCGAACAGGCCGTGGCCAAGGTGGTGGAGGAGCTGCACAAAATCTCCAAACCCACCAAGGACCAGAAAGAGATCGCCCAGGTGGGCACCATTTCCGCCAACAACGACTCCTCCATCGGCAACATCATCGCCGACGCCATGGCCAAAGTGGGCAAGGAAGGCGTCATCACCGTGGAGGAAGCCAAGGGCATGGAGACCACCCTGGAAGTGGTGGAAGGCATGCAGTTCGACCGGGGCTACATCTCTCCCTACTTTGTCACCAACCCGGAGAAGATGGAAGTCAACCTGGAGGAGCCTTACATCCTGATCCACGAAAAGAAGGTCAGCGCCATGAAAGACCTGCTGCCGGTGCTGGAGCAAATCGCCAAGATGGGTAAGCCCCTGGTGATCATCGGCGAGGACGTGGAAGGGGAGGCCCTGGCCACCCTGGTGGTGAACAAGCTGCGGGGCACCCTGCAGGTGGCCGCGGTGAAGGCTCCGGGCTTCGGCGACCGCCGTAAGGCCATGCTGGAAGACCTCGCCATCCTCACCGGCGGCCAGATGATCTCCGAGGACATGGGCTGGAAGCTGGAGAACGTCACCGTCAAAGAACTGGGCACCGCCAAGAAAGTTAACATTGACCGGGACAACACCACCATCATCGACGGCGGCGGCGACCGCGCCGCCATCGAAGGCCGGGTGAAGCAGATCCGGGTGCAGGTCGATGAGACCACCTCCGACTACGACCGGGAGAAACTGCAAGAGCGCCTGGCCAAGCTGGTGGGCGGCGTCGCGGTGATCCGCGTCGGCGCGGCCACCGAGGTGGAGATGAAGGAAAAGAAGGCCCGGGTGGAAGATGCCCTGAACGCCACCCGCGCCGCGGTGGAAGAAGGCATTGTCCCCGGCGGCGGCGTGGCCCTGCTGCGCTGCGTCCCGGCCCTGGATGACCTGAAACTGCCCAACCACGACGAGGAGCTGGGCGTCAAGATCATCAAGCGGGCACTGGAAGAACCCATCCGCCAGATCGCCAACAACGCCGGTGCCGAAGGATCGGTGGTGGCCGAGCACGTCAAGCGGGAAAAAGGCGCCATGGGCTTCAACGCCGAGACCGCGGTCTACGAAGACCTGATGGAAGCCGGCGTTATCGACCCCACCAAGGTCACCCGCTACGCCATCCAGAACGCCGCCTCGGTGGCCAGCCTGCTCATCACCACCGAAGCCATGGTGGCCGAGAAACCCAAGAAGGAAGCCCCCATGCCCCCCATGGGCGGCGGCGGCGGCATGGAAGGGATGTACTAAGATAAGGGTAATGGAATAGATTGCCGGGCTTTGCCGGCCGCCGGCCGGCAAAGCCCGGCCCCTTTCAGGGATGGTTGGGGGAGGGGGCAAAGGGCGCGAACCCTTTCCCGAATGAGCCTTTGGCTCATTTTTACATATATGGTTTATTAGCCTACGGCTAATAAACCCACCCCCAATCCCTTAAGAAAAATGTAGGGTGGGCACGGCCCACCAAACCGCAAGGGGCGGCCCCACGGGCCGCCCCTGGTTCTCCAGAAAATTCAAGGCTTAAGCTGGCAATTCAAGTCCCTTTGACACCCTTTTATAATCCTACCGCTGCGGCTCCGATTTTTCATGTTCTTTTTGCCGATCCCGCCACCGCTGCCTTTTGGCTTTTGCCTGGCGCTTGCTTTTCACTCTGGAATCCTCTCCCGCGCTGCCCCTGGTTTCCAAATGCTCCCGCAGCTTCTGGCCGGCTTCTAGCCGTCCGTTAATGTCTCTCCCTATGTCATTCAATGCGGGGTTACTTCTGGAGGAGGATTTCTTCCCGGATGATGTTTTCCCTAAATTCGTGGTAGTGGAGTCCTGCATCAACCTTTCCACCAGGGGAGAAGGCCCCCCTGCGACCGGCAGGGGCAGGATTAAAACCGCCAAGATCACCATTAGAATGATACTTTTCATCAACCACCTCCCGAGGCTTCGCCACTTAATTTTGCAATCTTCATGCCGAACTGAAGTACCGCGTGAAGGCCAGAGGCCTCATCGCCGGTCTGACACTGGAAAGCCTGTGCCACTATCCTCCCCTTTGGGAAGGTCCGGAAAGGTTAACATGATGTTCAGAAATCGGCACCGGGGTTTTTAACCCGGAGGGGCTTTGCACCTAAATATAACTGGTATATAAATAGGTTAGCATTATCAGGGATGAGTTATCTGGGGCATAAAAATTGCATTTAATAGAGACAGTGAGCTAAAAGCCACTCCCACCGAGAGGTGAGGTTCTCCTTTGCAAGGAGGCGGCCGGGTTGCCTTGGGAAAGGCAGCCCGGTTTTTTTAATAATGGCAGGTTAAAGTTAGGTTTATTTTGGCGGCACCGGCGTCCCGCCGGTGCCATTTAGATTTTTTGGCCGGGGAAGTCGGGCCGTTGGCCCGCCTTCCCCGGCCCCTTCTGGGGGTTGGGAGGGGGTGTGGGGGAGGGCAGGGGCCGTCGGCCCCTGGCCCCCCCCACAAAATATTATCCTCTAAAGCGCCTGAGGCGCAGGGAGTTGGTGACCACGGACACCGAGCTCATGGCCATGGCGGCCGCGGCCAGGGCCGGGTTCAGGGTCCAGCCCCAGAGGGGGTAGAAGGCGCCGGCGGCCACCGGCAGGGCCACGATGTTGTAGCAGAAGGCCCAGAAAAGGTTCTGGCGGATGATGCGCATCATCTGTCGGGAGAGCCGGATGGCCTGGGGGATGAGGTCCAGGTCGTCCCGGATCAGGGTCAGGTCCGCGGCCTCCAGGGCCACGTCGGCGCCGGTGCCCAGGGCGATGCCCACGTCGGCCTGGGCCAGGGCCGGGGCGTCGTTGATGCCGTCCCCCACCATGGCCACCACTTCGCCCGCGGCCTGCAGCGCCGCCACCTTCTGGGCCTTATCCCCGGGCAGCACCTCGGCCAGCACCTGCTCAATGCCGATGCTTTGGGCCACGGCTGCGGCGGTGCGGCGGTTGTCGCCGCTCAGCAGCAGGATTTTGAGGCCCATCTCTTTCAGGGCGGCCACCGTTTGCGCGGCCCGGGGCTTCAGGGTGTCGGCCGCGGCGATGACTCCCACCGGCGCCCCGGCCACGGCCAGGAAGACCGCGGTTTTGCCTTCCTGGGAAAGTTGCTCCTGGTGATGCTCCAGAGGCTCCGAAGCCATCCCCCGGGACGTGAGGAAGGCCAGGTTCCCCAGCCATACTTCCCGGCCGTCGATGCGGCCCGCAACGCCCAGGCCCGGGGCGGCCTGGAAATCTTCCACCCGGGGCCGGTCCAGGTTTTGTGCCGCCGCCGCCCGGGTGATGGCTTCGGCCAGGGGATGCTCGGACTTCTCTTCCAGGGCCGCGGCCCAGCTCAATACCTGGGCGTCGCTCCAGCCCTCCCAGGCATGGAGGTCCGTCACCTGGGGGGTCCCCCGGGTGAGGGTGCCGGTCTTGTCAAAGACCACGGTGGTCAGAAGGTAGGCCCGCTCCAGGGCTTCGCCGCCCCGCATCAGGATACCCAACTCGGCCCCCCGGCCCGAACCTACCATGACCGCGGTGGGGGTGGCCAGGCCCATGGCGCAGGGGCAGGCGATGATGAGGACCGCCACCGTGCTGATGAGAGCCGGCGCCAGAGCCGGCGGCGCCGCCCAATGGAGCCAGGCCAGGAAGGTGAGGCCCGCCAGCCCCATGACCACCGGCACGAAGATGGCGGCCACCCGGTCCACCAATTTCTCGATGGGGGCCTTGCTGGTCTGGGCCTCCTCCACCAGCCGGATGATTTGGGAGAGCACCATCTGCTCCCCCACCCGGGTAGCCTTGAAGACCAGGAAGCCGCGCTGGTTCAGGGTGGCGCCCCAGACCTCGGCGCCGGGCTCCTTGGCCACGGGGAGGCTCTCGCCGGTGAGCATGGCTTCGTCCACGCTGGAAGCCCCCTCCACCACCACCCCGTCCACCGGGATCTTCTCCCCGGGGCGCACCACCAGCAGGTCGCCGGGCACCACCTGTTCCAGGGGTATTTCCGCTTCGACGCCGTCCCGGCGCACCCGGGCGGTGGGCGGGGCCAGGGCGAAGAGGCGGCGGATGGCCTCCGAGGCCCGGCCCCGGGTGCGGGCCTCCAGGTAGCGCCCCAGCAGAATGAAGGTGATGATCATCAACGCGGTGTCGTAATAGACCGCGGCGGCGTGCCCGGCGGCCGCCACCGTCTGGGGGAAAAAGGTGACCCAGGCGGAATAAAAGTAGGCCGCGGAGGTCCCCAGGGCCACCAGGGTGTCCATGTTGGTGGAGAAATGCCGGGCGGCGTTAACGGCCCCTCGGAAAAAGGAGGCGCCGCAGTAGAACAGCACCGGGGTGGAAAAGGCCAGCAGCAGAAAAGCCAGGGCCTGGTGGCCCAGGCCCAGCCCGGCCGTCACCGGCGGGATCATGGCGGCCCACACCGGCAGGCTGAGGACCAACGCCACCAGGAAGCGGTTCCGGAACTCCCGCACCTCCGCTTCGGGCGAAGGCGGCGGAGCCTGTTCCCGGGCCGCGTCCTCCACGGCGTAGCCCGCGGCGGTGACCGCCTCTTTGAGGGCCGCCAGGTTGGTGACCCGGGGATTATACCTGACTTTGGCCCGGCGGGTGGCCAGGTTCACCCGGGCCAGCTCCACTCCGGGCGCGGCAATCAGGGCCCGTTCCACCCGGGCCACGCAGGCGGCGCAGTGCAGGCCTCCCAGGGTCAGGGTGACTTCTTCGGTTTTGGCGGCCATAGCCATAAGCACCTTAGCTCGGTGAAGTGACCTTAAAAATAATTCCTCGGAGGCGGAAAGGCAAGCGTAAGGGCGGGAAGGTCCATGGGCGTTCCGCTCACCTTGCTCCCCGCCCCGATTGCTGGTACTATATGGTCCCATGAGCCTGATCAAGAAACCCGGTTGGCAGAAGAAGGCGGGGTACCTCGTCTGGCCAGTCTTGGGCCTGGGGCTGGTGGCCGTCCTGATGTGGTTTGTGG
>DASWLF010000301.1:0-8355 GCA_036396255.1 Desulfobaccales bacterium | reverse complement strand
AGGCCGCGGTGGTAGTGGAGGTGGAGGCGCTGGCATCGGCCCCGCCGCCGCCGGTGGCGTCGGTCGTCGCGGTGCCGCTGTCAGCGGTGGTCTGTTCCGTGCTGCCGCTGGGCTGTTGGATGGCGGGCTGAGTCGGGGTTGTGGACGCCGGGCTGGGTACTGCTCCGCTGGTGGCACTGTCGGTGGCCACGCTCGTCCCGGAGCCGGAGGTACCAGCCGTACCGCTGCCTTCGCCGCGTCCGCTGGCCATCTTGGCGATCATGCCAGTGCCGGAATCTCTACCGCCCTTCCTGGAGGTCAGGCCGGTGACGACCTGACGCATAAAGTGCTTCTGTTCTTCGGGGGTCACCGTAAAGGCCATGGTGGGGGTTAGTCCGGCGAACACCGTGGTGCCTTGCATATCGCGCAAGTCTACGGAAGCCGGAGGAAAGGAGAAGGCCACTTTCTGGGCCCGTTTGAACCTCAGGTCCCCCACCTCGGGGAAGATGTTGGCCACCCGGGTCAGGCCCTGGAAATTGAGAATGGTGGAGGAGTTGGGAGCCAGGCGAACACCCAATTCGGTGCCCCTCACCCCCAGGACCGCGGTGTGAGTCTTGATGATAAAATCCGGCTGCTCCACCTTAAAGAGCTTGGTGACCACCACGTGGGCCAGGCCCTGGAAGAGCTGGAGCACCGCGCTGCGCTTGCTCTTGGCCGGCTCGAACAGGTACTCTTCGATGGCCAGCCGGCTCTCCGGGGCAACGGTGATCACGGTGCTGTCCATGAAGGTGAGCTGGGCCCGGGACAGCGACTTGGTGCGGAGCACGTCCCCGGTCTGCACCGATTCGTCCACCTTGGCCGGGGTGGCCGGGAGTTTCCCTCCCTTCAGGAGGTCCACCCGCCCCTCCACCTGGGTGACGCGGCCCACCACCTGGGCCTGGACTGCTGCCGGCAGGGACAGGGATAGGGTTAACAGCATTGCGATCAACAAGGAATATTTTCTCATGGCCATCTCCTGGTTAGTTTAAGGACCAGCAATCCTTAGACCCCTTCTCATTACTTAGGCAGACACCGCCGAAGGGGAATCCCGTTACGCAATGTTGCTAAAGACCTTCCTCCTTTAGCACTGATAAGATGACGGCTCCGCGCCGTTGAGGGTGCCGAGTCTGTTAATGGCCAACCATCAAAAGCCCCGGATGGCATCCTGAACTTCCAGGGAGACTTGGAGACGCCGGTTGGCTCTGCGCCCCGGGGGGTCCGGCCACCACCCCCATGACGGTGGCGGCAGCCCGGGCCCTAAGAGTTAGGGACAGTTGTGTCTAGTCGCACTATGACCGAAATAGCGCGGGCGTTATTGCTTAACGTGAACCGGGAATAACTCGAAGCCGCAACGAGGGTTGCAAAGAAACCCAGAACCGTAGCGGGATTTGCAATGATAATTGCAAACCACCATGGTGCAGGTGTTACCCTCAACTGCCCCAAACTAAGATTTTTCGGTGGCGCTTCCCTCCATCAATAACGGTAACCCAACTGACAGCCCACGATATGCCGTTGATAGTCGTAAAGCTGGATGTTGGAGTCGGCCCGGGTGAAGAAATAATGGACGTTGAATTCCAGGCCCTTGAGAATTTCATAGGTAGCCTGTATCCCGTAAAGCAGGACGGCGTCACGCCGCGCCGGGCTGATGACGAAGGGGTCGCCCGCGAAGCCGGTGACGGTCTGCCCGCTGAAAAAATTGTGATCAAAGGGCTGCAGGTACATATCCAGGAAAACGTTAAATTTCAACTTGTCAGTGGCCGGGTAAAGGACGCCCAGCAGCAGGCGGTAGGTGGAGCAGTCCCAGTTATTGCCCGTGGCGAAATCGTGCTCATAGCTGAAGCGCGCCTGGAGAAAGCCCTTTTGCTTCTTGAAGAAATAATAAGCCCCCAGGGAGCCCCCGAGGTTCTTGGCGCTGCGGTCGTCCTGCTGGAGAAACACCGGGGTCCAGTAGTACTTGCGGTTATAGCGGGCCCCGAATTCCAGTCCCACCTTGGGGTTGATCAGATAGAGGTAGGTGGGTGTCAGGAGGTAGCCGGTGTAGTATTTGTCCGACTGCACGTCGGCGTAATTGAAGCTGAAAGGCAGCCAGAAACGGCCTGATTTGAAGTTGTACGTGGGAATAACGGCCATGTAATGGCTCAGCAAGTCGTAGGTGGGGATGCGGCGGTGGAAATTCTCATAATAAGCATATTGGGTCAGGACGCTAAAAGGCTTGTCGGCTAAGAAATTGTACTCCGCCACGGCAGTCTGGGTAAAGACAATATCCCCTTGGCCGGCAACCTGCGCGGCGGCCCCGACGCCCCCCGCTTGCAAGGTGACGTTGGAGTCAAAGTCAAAGCCGAATGAGGTGCCGATATGGAAAGGGCGAGTCTCCTCGAGGCGCTTCTCCAGCAAGCCCATGTAGCGCTGGGCGAAGTCGGCGGTCTGGGTCTCAGGGCCCAGAGTGATGACCTTCGCCATGGTGGCGCGGGCTTCTTTCAGCCGGTTGAGCGCGGCCAGGGCCAAACTGGCCTGAAAGGCCGCCTCCTGGGCCACCCGGGGGTCCTGCTCGGCCTTGCGGAAATACCCCAGGGCCTCGCTGTACTTGCCTTCCTTCACCTGGATCATGCCCTGGAGGAAGGCGGTCTGCCCCGGCTCGTAGCCCGAAGCCTCCAGCTTCTCTAAGATCGGCGTAGCTTCTTTGGGTCGGTCCAGGGCCAGCAAGGTATCGGCCAGCATGAGCTGCGCCTGGGGGAAGTTGGGCTTCAGGCGCAAGGCCTCCTCCAGGTATTCCTTGGCTTTCGGGTAGTTCAGCAGGAGGCGGTAGGTCTGCCCCAGGAGAAAGGCTTTCTCCGGGGAGCGGGTCCCCTTGTCCCAGGCCTGGGTCAGAAGCGCGATGGCCTCGTCGTAGTTTTCCTGCTGGATGTGCTGTACGGCCTGCTGCACCATGACATCATCGTACGGGGTGATGCCCAGGCCCGGGCGGCTGAGAAATAAACCACCCAGAAGAACCATGGCCATGATCAAGAACGATTTGCGAATCATCATCCCCCCCACATTGGTGGCTTATCTGGCGGTAGAGAACTCCCCCCTCTGCTCCAGCGCCCCCCAAATTACCATAATGGTTCAGAATATTAAAGAAAATTCGTTGAGTTTTTATTAAATTTATAAAAATTATGCATTTTTGTTATGAAGATTCATAGAAAGTTGTTAAAACCGAGACAATGGGGGAAGAAAATTCTACAGTGAGATTGGCGGCCAGGACCGAGGATGATAATTTTTAGAGGCCCACGTATATAGTTGAGGTGCTCACATGGAAGCGGAGACTGGTGGCGGAACCAAGGCGCCGGATAAGTTTCACCGGGAGCTGGAGGTCCTGAAGGACAAGCTGCTGGAACTGGCCGGACTGGCGGAAAAGGCCATCATGCTAAGCGTCAAAGCCTTCCTGACGGGGGACGAAGATCTGGCCCACCGGGTGATCGTGGGCGACAAGAATGTCAACGATCTGGAAGAGACCATCGACGGCGAATGCGTGCGCCTGATTGCCCTGTTCCAACCGGTGGCCATCGACCTCCGGCAGTTGATGGCGGTGGATCACATCATCGCCGAGCTGGAGCGCATCGGGGACTCCGCCACCAACATCGCCGAAGAGGTGCTGGCTCTTCAGCAGTTGCCTCCCAAACCGGCGCATCCCCAGCTGCCGCAGCTGGCCCTGGACGTCCAGGAAATGGTGCGGCAAAGCCTGCAGGCCTTTCTCCGGCGCGACCCCCAACTGGCCCGGGAGATATGCAAGGCCGACAATATCGTGGATGAGTTGGATCGGGACATCATTACCGATCTGCTGGAAGACATGACGGGTAACCCCGAAAGGATTCCCGCGGGCCAGAGCCAGGTCAACGTGGTGCGCAACCTGGAGCGGGTAGGGGACCACGCCACCAACATCGCCGAACAGGTGGTTTACATGGTGGAGGGGGAAAGCATCCGCCATCGCTGCCAGGGATAACAGGCCTTTCAGGTAGCCCGGCGGGAGGGGGCGGCCAGGAGGCGAGGCGCCGGCACGGCCACGCCAGGGGCAAAAATCCCTAGATCTCTTGACAAATCCGGCTTATATAATTATTTTTAATTGTTGAAATGGAGGCAGAAAGTTTCATGAAAGTCCTGGGAGACCGAGACGTCCAGGTCCTGAAAACGGTGGTGGCCCAATACATCGTCACCGGGGAACCCGTGGGTTCCCGGACGGTGGCCAAGATCTCGGGCCTCCGGCTTTCTCCGGCCAGCATCCGCAATTTGATGCTGGACCTGGAGGAGCGGGGCTACCTGCAGCAGCCCCACACTTCGGCTGGACGCATCCCCACCCCCAAAGGGTTTCGGTACTACGTGGACCACATTCTGCCCATCCATGAATTGGGTCCTACCATGCAGCAGGCCATCCAGGAGGCCTTTTCGCCTCCGGCTGCTGAACCCCAGGAGTTATTCCGCCAGGCTTCCCGGGTGCTTTCCACGGTAAGCGGCCATCCGGCCCTGGTGTTGGCCCCCCGTCCCCAGGGAATGCGCCTGAAGCACATTCAATTCATCAACTTGAGCGACGACGGGGTGCTAATCGTCCTGATCTCCCAGGACAACCATGCCCAGACCAGGTTCGTGCGCACGGAAACCCGGTACTCCCAGGAGCTTTTGGACCGGTTCAGCCAGTACCTCAACGGGGTGTGCCAGAACCTCACCCTGACGGAGTCCCGGCAGCAGATATTGTCCCGGATGGTGGAAGAGAAGAACCTGGTGGACCGGATGATTTCCCAGGCGCTGAGCCTCAGCCGCCAGGCCTTGCAGGACGACGAGGAGGAAGAACTTTACATCGAAGGCACCAGCCAGATATTGGATTACCCGGAGTTTGCCGCGGACGTGGCCAAGATCAGGACCATCTTCAAGGCATTTGAGGAAAAACATCATCTCATCACCCTGCTGGATCAAACCATGGCTGCCCAAGGAGTGCAGATCATCATCAGCCCGGAGGAACACTTCCCCAAGATGCAACTCAGCCTGGTGGCTTCCTCGTATGGCTCCCACCGGTTCCCCCTGGGCAGTCTGGGGGTGATCGGTCCCATGCGCATGGACTATGCCAGGCTGATCCCCATCGTGCGGTATACCGCCTCCATGGTCACCGACTTGCTCAACAAGCGGCAAACTTGACCCACTCCCCTTAAATTGCGCCGGGCGGATTCTGGCTGGAAAGTCCTTGAGGAGAATTGGCTGTATGTCCTTATCCAAAGAAGATAAGAGGAAGAAAGTGAAAGTGGCGGCGCCGGAGGAGGCCCCGGGGCCCCAGGCCGCGCTGCAGTCCGAAGATGTGGCCGAGTTGCAGGGCCTCCTGCAGGAAAAGACCAGGGAAGTCCAGGAGAACTATGACCGACTGCTCCGCCTGGCCGCGGAGATGGAGAATTTGAGAAAGCGGCAAGAGCGCGAACGGGCCGAACTGTTGCAATTCGCCAACGAAAACCTCATCAAAGAGCTGTTGCCCGTGGTGGACAATCTGGAGCTGGCCCTGGAGCACGGCCGCCAGTTGGAGGCCCCGGCCCCGCTGCTGGAAGGCCTGGAAAGGGTGCACCAGGGTTTCTTGAAGGCCCTGGCCAAGTTTGGGGTGGCCCCCATCATCGGCGTAGGCCAGCCCTTTGACCCGGCTTTTCATAACGCGGTGATGCAGGAAGAGGCTCCGGAAGTCCCGGACCGCACCGTTTTGAAGGAATTACAGAAAGGCTACCTCCTCCAGCACCGGCTGCTCCGGCCGGCCATGGTGGTGGTGGCCCGCAACCCCGAGAAATCTTCAGTTGAGACTCATTCGACTGTCTAGGAGGAAGGATAAATGTCCAAACTAATAGGAATTGATTTAGGCACCACCAACTCCTGCGTGGCCATTATGGAGGGGGGGGAGCCCAAGGTCATCGCCAATGTGGAGGGCAGCCGCACCACCCCTTCGGTGGTGGCCTTCACTGAGAGCGGCGAACGGTTGGTGGGGCAGATCGCCAAACGCCAGGCCATCACCAACCCCATAAATACGGTGTTTTCGGTGAAACGCCTCATCGGCCGGAAATACGAGGACCCGGAAGTGCAGCGGGACCTCAAGATCCTGCCCTATAAGATTGTGCGGGCCGACAACGGCGACGCCCACATCGAGATGCGGGGCCGCCGCTACTCGCCCGCCGAGATTTCGGCCATGATCCTCACCAAGATGAAGCAAACCGCGGAGGAGTACCTGGGCGAGAAGGTCACCGAGGCGGTGATCACCGTGCCCGCCTATTTCAACGACGCCCAGCGCCAGGCCACCAAGGATGCCGGCAAAATCGCCGGACTGGAAGTGGCGCGCATCATCAACGAGCCCACCGCGGCCTCCATGGCTTACGGCCTGGAGAAAAAGAAAGACGAGCGCATCGCGGTCTTCGACCTGGGGGGCGGCACCTTCGACATCTCCATCCTGGAGCTGGGCGAAGGCGTCTTTGAGGTGAAGTCCACCAACGGCGACACCCACCTGGGAGGCGACGACTTCGACCAGAGAGTCATGGATTATCTGGCCGACGAATTCTTAAGGGAGCAGGGCATCGACCTGCGCAAGGACAAGATGGCCCTGCAGCGCCTGAAAGAGGCGGCGGAAAAGGCCAAGTGCGAGCTGTCCACCTCGCTGGAAACCGAGGTCAACCTGCCCTTCATCACCGCGGACGCCAGCGGCCCCAAGCATCTGCTCATCAAGATCAGCCGGGCCAAGCTGGAGGACCTGGTGGCGGACCTCATCGACAAGGCCCAAGGCCCCTGCCTCCAGGCCCTGAAGGACGCCAAGGTGACCGCCCAGGACATCGACGAGGTCATCCTGGTGGGGGGCATGACCCGCATGCCCAAGGTGCAGGAAAAGGTCAAGGCCATCTTCGCTAAAGAGCCCCACAAGGGGGTCAACCCCGATGAAGTGGTGGCCGTGGGCGCCGCCATCCAGGCCGGGGTCCTCAAAGGGGAAGTGAAGGACGTCCTCCTGTTGGACGTCACCCCCCTGTCCCTGGGCATCGAGACCCTGGGGGCCGTCTTCACCAAGATCATCGAGCGCAACACCACCATTCCCACCCGCAAGGGCCAGGTCTTCTCCACCGCCGCGGACAACCAGACCGCGGTGACCATCCACGTGCTCCAGGGCGAGCGGGAGATGGCCGCCGGCAACAAGACCCTGGGGCGCTTCGAGCTCTTCGGCATTCCGGCCGCGCCCCGGGGCGTGCCCCAGATCGAGGTCACCTTCGACATCGACGCCAACGGCATCGTGCACGTCTCCGCCAAGGACCTGGGCACCGGCAAGGAGCAGTCCATCCGCATCACCGCGCCCAGCGGCCTGAACAAGGAAGAGATCGACAAGTTGGTCAAGGAGGCGGAACTGCACGCCGAGGAGGACCACAAGAAGAGGGAACTGGCCGAGGCCCGCAACCATGCCGACACCTTGATTTACACCACCCAGCGGACCCTGACGGATCTGGGGGACAAGGTGGACCCGGCCACCAAGTCGGACATCGAGACCCATCTCACCGCCCTCAAGACCGCCATGGAAGGCAGCGATATCGAGGCCATCAAGCAGCGCAGCGAGGAGCTGATGCGGGCCTCCCACAAGCTGGCGGAGCAGATGTACGCCAAGACCGGCGCCGGCGCCGGCCCCGAGGCGGGCCCCGGCCCCGGCCCTGGACATCATGAGGAGAAGGCCAAAAAGCCCGAAGAAGAAGTGGTGGAGGCCGAATTCGAGGAAGTGAAGTAGGGATTGGTGGGGGACGGGGACCTGAGTCGCTGCCCACCTGCAATAACTTTAAGGAGAACTCTGCAACAATCGGTTCTTCGGAGATGTGAAAATGTAGAACACCCGCCCTCGGGTGTTCCTGCGCCGGCGAGGGCGCCCACGCTACCTCTGCATGGCTGGGTTTGGGGCATTTTTGCAGAGTTCTCTTTCAGGGATTGGGAGTGGGGCTATGGGGGGAGGGGGTAAGAGCCCACTGCCCTTAGCCCCCTTCCCCAGTTAATTCCCCTTAGCACGGCAGGAAGTTATGATAAGGAAAGCCGTTCTCCTGTTCCTGGTGGCCTTGCTGCTGCCGGCCTGCGCCGAATTGCCGGGGTTTCCTCTCGGCGCCCCTGCTCCTGCCGTCCAGCAGACGGAAGACACCCTGTTTCGGGAGGCCGAGGCCTCCTACCGCCGCCACGCCTACCGCCAGGCCCTGCAGCAATATGAAGCCTACCTGAACCGCTCCCCCCAGGGGGACCACGCCACTGCGGCCCGCCTGCGGCAAGCCGAGTTGCTGGGGTTGCTGGGGGACTGGCAGGGGTCGCTGCGGCGCTACCAGAGCCTCC
>DASWLF010000300.1:0-6941 GCA_036396255.1 Desulfobaccales bacterium | reverse complement strand
CGCCGGCCGGACCTCCGGCGGGCCGGCCTTCCTCCTTAGGTATCTAACCAAGATTTCCCTTTCCTGTCAATGGCAAAGGGGTGGCGATTTGGCGGGCGCCCCTGGCATTCTCCTTGCGTCCCGCCGCCGGCCTTGGTAAATTTAGGGGGAACGTTTTTTGCGGGGAGGGCCGGGGAAAGAGAGTGAGCAGTAAGCAGTGAGCAGTCCCGGTAAATTGCGATTTTGCTGCTCACCGCTCACTGTTAACTGCTTACGGTGAACCGCCCTCCCCTCAAACTCCCCTCCCAGCCGCTAGATGTTGGTGGGGGGTGGGTTTCAGGGAGCAATATTAAAAGGCCTTGGTTCTATGAAAACTTACCCGGTGTTTGCCAACCTGATTGACAAACCCTGCCTGGTGGTGGGCGGGGGGGCGGTGGGGGAGCGCAAGGTGCAGGACTTGCGGGTCGCCGGGGCCCGGGTCACCGTGGTGAGCCCGGAGGTTACCCCCTACCTGGCCGAGCTGGCCGGGGCCGGGGAGATCCGCCATCTGGCGGAGGATTTCCGGCCGGAGCACTTAGGCGGCATGGCGTTGGTGCTGGCCGCCACCGACGACCCGGCAGTCAACGCCCGGGTCAGCGCCGCGGCCCAGGCCCGGGCCATCTGGGTCAACGTGGCCGACGCCCCGGAGCTCTGCACCTTCATCGTGCCGGCCCAGGTGCGCCGGGGCGATCTCACCGTGGCCATCAGCACCGGAGGCGCCTCCCCGGCCCTGGCCCGGAAACTGCGGGAAGAGCTGCAGCAATTCTTCGGCCCCGAATACGCCCCCTACCTGGCGTTGCTCCAGGGAATCAGGGAACGCCTCTTGGCAGACCGCCGGGGGCACCCGGATAACTCCCGGCTCTTTCACCGCCTGGTGGACTCCCCCTTGCGGGAGGCCGTGGCCCGGGGGGACCGGGCCCGCATCCTCAACCTCCTGAAGGAGATTCTGGGGACCGCGTTGAGCCCCCAGGTCCTGGGAGAACTGGTGGCCCAGGCCCTGGCGGAGCCCCGGGAATAGTTTTTTGAGGGTCAGGCGGGCGGCGGCGGGAGCCGCCACTCTTCATCCGGCCCCAAAACTGCCCAAAGGTTGGTTGATGTTATTCCTATTCGCCATCGCCATGTTTCTCAGCGCCACCTTGCTCTTTATTATTCAACCCCTGTTCACTAAAATGGTGCTGCCCATGTTGGGCGGCACCCCCGCGGTTTGGAACACCTGCATGGTGTTTTACCAGGCGGCCTTGCTGGCGGGCTACTCTTATGCCCATGCGGCGCCCCGCTGGCTGGGGGTCCGCCGGCAGGCGGTCTTCCACCTGGCCTTGCTGGTCTTGATCATCTTTACCCTGCCCATCGGCATTGCGGAGGGGTGGACCCCGCCGCCCGCCTCCAGCCCCATCCTGTGGCTCTTGTTATTGCTGCTCTTGTCGGTGGGGCTGCCTTTCTTCGTGATTTCCACCACCGCGCCGCTGCTGCAGAAGTGGTTTGCCCACACCAGTCATGCCTCGGCCCAGGATCCGTATTTTTTATACGGCGCTTCCAACCTGGGGAGCATGCTGGCCCTGGTGAGCTACCCCCTGCTGGTGGAGCCTCATCTGCGCCTGGCGAGCCAGGCTTGGGCCTGGGCCGGGGGCTACCTGGTGTTGACGGGGCTGATTTCGGTCTGTGCCTTGATGTTATGGATATTCCCCGGCGCCGGAGCCGGGCAGGACCCGGACGGGACCTCCCGGGCGGCGGCTGCCCCGGTCCCCCCGGTGACCGTAAGCCAGCGCTTGTGGTGGATACTGCTGGCCTTTGCCCCTTCCAGCCTGCTTTTAGGGGTGACCACCTACATCAGCACGGACCTGGCGTCGGTACCCCTCCTCTGGGTCATCCCGCTGGCCATCTACTTGCTGACCTTCGTCCTGATCTTCGCCCGCAAGCCTCTGGTGCCCCACCACCTCATGGTGTTTTTCGAGCCCTTCCTGATTATCATGGTGGCGGTCTCATTTTTCATGGGGGTGAAGAGCGCGGTATGGCAGATTTTTCCCATCCACCTGATGATGTTCTTCGTTATCGCCATGGTCTGCCACGGCGAATTGATGAAGTCCCGTCCCCCCTGGGCCCAACTGACGGAATTTTATCTCTGGATGTCGGTGGGCGGGGTTCTGGGGGGCGTGTTCAATGCCCTGGTGGCACCGGTGGTCTTTAATTCGGTAATTGAGTATCCCCTGATTATCATCCTTGCCTCGCTGCTGCGGCCGAGCCAAAACCCGGAGGCACGGAAGCCTTACGACCAGGTGCTGGATTTCCTTTTGCCCCTGGCCTTCGCCTTGCTCCTGTGGCTGCTGGCCCTGGGGTTCCACGCCCTGGGGGAAAAACTGATCCTGCTGCTGTTGATCTCCTGCCTGGCGGGAGGCTTATCTTACAGCTTTCGGCTCCGGCCCCGGCGGTTCGCCCTGGGGGTAGGGGTTCTCATCCTGGCGGGGACCTGGCTCCACACCGGCAAGGATCTGGTGCTTCTCCGGGAGCGCAATTTCTTCAGCGTGCTCAAGGTGAGCCAGGACCGGGAGGGGAAGTACCGCACCCTCACCCATGGCAGTACGGTGCACGGCCGCCAGAGCCTGGACCCGGCCCGGCGTCGGCAACCGCTGTCCTATTATCACCGCACCGGGCCCCTGGGCCAGGTTTTCGCCGCCTATGGCGGCATGAGCGGGGCGCCGCGGGTGGCGGTGGTGGGCCTGGGCACCGGCACGGTGGCCTGCTACGGCCAGCCCGGACAGCATTTAACCTTTTACGAAATTGACCCGGCGGTGGAACGCGTCGCCCGGGACCCCCGCTATTTCACCTTTTTGCAAGACTGCCCCGCCGACGTGGCAGTGGTCCTGGGCGATGCGCGCCTCTCATTGCGACAAGCCGCCGATTCATGTTACAACATGATCATTCTGGATGCCTTCAGTTCCGATGCCATCCCCATTCACCTGGTGACCCGGGAAGCATTAAAGCTGTATCTCGCCAAACTGGCTAACGGCGGCATCCTGGTCTTTCATATAAGCAACCGGTACCTGGACCTTACCCCGGTTTTGGGCAACCTGGCCCAGGACGCGGGTTTAACCGCCATGAAACAATTCGATGGCAAGCTGACCGCAGCAGAAAAGGAAGAAAAGAAATCGACATCTTACTGGGTGGTGATGGCCCGGGACCAGGCCCACCTGGAGGCTTTGGCTCGCGACCCCCGGTGGCTGGCCCTGGCCGGCAAATCCGGCGGACCCCTATGGACCGATGATTTCTCCGACATTCTCACGGTCTTTACCTGGGGTCCTATTAGTCTGGATGAAGACCTAAGCCCGACAATTTCCGAGACGCGGTAAAACCGGAGGCCGCAGGCAGCCGAAAATTCAGCCGAGCCCTGATCCAAGCTTATGGCCCAATTGTTTTTGTACCTGACCCTGGCGGGATACTTCGGCGCCACCCTCCTGTGGCTGGGGTTCTTCGTGGTGCAGCGGGAGGGTTACTGTCGCTGGGGCGCCCGGGTCATGGGAGGCGGCCTGGCGGCCCACACCCTGGCCCTCATCCAGCAAACCTGGAGTGTCGGCTACCTGCCGGTTTCCACCTTTGGGAACACCTTACTGGTTTTCGACTGGACCCTGGTGGCGGTCTTTCTCCTGCTCAACTGGCGCTACCCCATCAAGGTCCTGGGGGCCCTGGTGGCTCCCCTGGCGGCCTTGCTGGTGTCCGGGGCCCTCATCCTGCCCCAGGGCCAGGGAACCGTCTCGCCTTTGCTCCAGGGCTTCTGGGTCACGGTGCACATCAGCCTGACGCTCATGGGCTACGCCGCCCTGGCCCTGGCCTTCCTGGGAGGCATCTTCTACCTGATCCAGGAGCGCCAGATCAAAGCGAAGAAATTTGGGTTCTTTTACCGCCGGCTGCCGTCGCTCTCCCAGCTGGACACCCTTAATTACTGGTGCCTCAGCATCGGCTTCCCGTTGCTCACCGGGGGCATCATCTCCGGGTCGCTGTATGCCCAACACACCATGGGCCGGTTCTGGAGTTGGGACCCCAAGGAGATCCTGACCCTCTTGGCCTGGCTCATCTATGCGGTGCTGCTGCATGAGCGCCTCACGGTGGGGTGGCGGGGGCGGCGGGCGGCGTGGCTGGCCATCTGCGGCTTCCTGGTGCTGGTCTGCACCTTCGTGGGGGCCAGCCTGTGGCTCACCGGCTACCACAGCTTCGGCAAGTTCCTCCAGCAGCCATGAATCTCCTGCTTTTCGGCGTCAACCACAAGACCGCGGCCCTTTCCCTGCGGGAAAAGCTGGCCAGCCTCATTCCGGACCTGGGCCAGACCTATCAAAGCCTGAAGGCCTGGCCGGAGCTCTCCGAGGTCCTGCTCTACACCACCTGCAACCGGGTGGAGCTGCTGGGCGTCACCGAGGAACCGGAGGCGGCCGACGTCCGGGTCCGGGCCTTCTTTGCCGGGCACCCGGAAATCACCGCGGCGGCCCTGGAGGAGTCCTTTTATCTCCGCCGGGACCAGGAAGCGGTGCAGCACCTCTTCCGGGTGGCCGCCAGCCTGGACTCCATGGTGGTGGGGGAGCCTCAAATCCTGGGGCAGATGAAGGCGGCTTACCGGGCGGCCACGGAGCACGGCGCCACCGGGCCCATCCTGAACCGGTTGCTGCACAAGGCCTTCTCGGTGGCCAAACGGGTGCGCTATGAGACGGGCATCGGCGACCATGCGGTGAGCGTCAGCTACGCCGCGGTGACCCTGAGCCGCAAGATTTTTGGCGAGCTCAGCGGCAAAAACGTCCTGCTTCTGGGGGCGGGCGAGATGGCGGAGCTGGCCCTGGAGCACCTGCGGGGCCAGGGGGTGGCCCGCATCACCGTGGCCAACCGGACGCTTTCCCGGGGGGTGCGCCTGGCGGCGCGCTTCCAGGGCGAGGCCGTCTCCCTGGAGGAACTGGAGCCCCAACTGCTGGTCGCCGACATCCTCATCAGCTCCACCGGCGCCGACCACTATCTCCTCACCCGGGACCAGGTCAAGGCGGTGATGCGCCGCCGCAAGCAGCGGCCCCTGTTCCTCATCGACATCGCGGTGCCCCGGGACCTGGACCCCGCCATCAACGACCTGGACAACGTCTATCTCTATAATATCGACGACCTGGAGGAAGTGGCGGAGCAGGGCCTGCAGCACCGCCGGCAGGAGGCGGCCAAGGCCGAGCGGATGGTGGCCGCCGAGACCCTGAAGTTCCAGGACTGGCTGGCCACCCTGGAGGCCTTCCCCACCATCATCGCCCTCAAGGACAAGGCCGAGGCCATCTGCCAGGCGGAATTGAAAAAGACCCTGTCCCAACTGGGCCCCGTCACCCCGGAGCAGCGCCAGGCCCTGGAGGTCCTCACCAGCTCCATCACCCAGAAGCTGCTGCACCACCCCATCATCTATCTGAAACGGAACCACCACTTAAAGCGGCCCCACCGGGAACTGAACCTGGTGCGGCGCCTCTTCAACCTGGACCCGGACGACATCGACAACAACTCTGAAAAGAACTAGGGCCCACCGGGGCTATTGACCCCGCCTTGCCCTCCTGTTATTCTAGACTTATATTCAGGACAGGAACTAGCCGCAGGTTGGGCCCGGCTCACCCGGTTTAGTTGCTTGGCTGGAGCTGGCCAAACCCCTCACCTCAACTCGAGGTTATAATGTCCAAAATCATCGATATAGAAGACCGGCTCAAGCTGGAGCAGAAAAAACGGACCAAGGTCGACAAGGCCAAGAAGATGGAAGTGGTGCGCAAGGTGGCCCAGTGCACCAGGTGCCTGGCCCGCTGCGCCAAATGCGGCATCCAGTTCGAGACCCATGAAATGTACAAGCGGTACAAGGGGCCTTACCGGCTCTGCAATTTTTGCCAGGAAGAATACGAGAACTTTCTGCGGATCACGGAGCAGGGCCAGGAGAGTCCCTATTACTGGCACAACCAGGAGTGGGTGGCCCTGTGGCGGGTCTGGATCGACTACCAAAAGGCCATGAAGGCTTACGGCGAGTCCCAGGAGTTCATCGACCTGGTGCGGGAGGTGGAGTGGGAGCGGTAGCCAGGGAAGGGGCGAGGAAACCCCGCCCCGGTTGGAAATTTTGCTAAAATTCCTGTTGTCCGACTCGATAGGCGTGCTGCAGGATTTCCATGGCAAAGTTAAATGCTTCGTCGCGGTCCAGCGTAATCTCGGTATGGCAATCTTTTTTCTCGCCGCTGCAGGTGTAAAACAATAATTTTAACGCACCCTCGGGGCGCTGCGCCACCGCGACCTCTCCTACCGGTTCGATAGTCTTATAGGTGCGATGCACCATCTTGTCGGGGTCTTTTCCGTGAATAGGGTGAACCATAAACTCCTCCTCGGCTCTGGGAATTGATTGATTTTTTAGCATAATCATCGCGTGGCATTAATTCAAGCCCCAAGTTTCCCGCCATGGCCTTTTATCCGAAAGAATATGATCTGATCGTCATCGGGGCCGGCCACGCCGGCTGCGAAGGGGCCCTGGCCGCGGCCCGCATGGGGCTCAAGGTGCTGCTCTTCAATCTCAACCTGGACACCATGGCCCAGATGGCCTGCAATCCCGCCATCGGCGGCCTGGCCAAGGGCCATGTGGTGAAGGAGATCGACGCCCTGGGGGGGGTCATGGGCCATTTGGCGGACCAGACCGGCATCCAGTTCCGCACCTTGAATCTCTCCAAGGGACCGGCGGTGCGGGGCACCCGGGTGCAATGCGACAAGCAGGCCTACCGCCTGGCCATGAAGTCCCGGTTGGAAAAGGAGCATCGCCTGGATTTGCGGGAGGCGGAGGTGGAGCGCCTCCTGGTGGAAGACGGCCGGGTGGTGGGGGTAGTGGAGACCATGGGGCTGGCCTACCGTGCCCGGGCGGTCCTGATCACCACCGGCACTTTCTTGAACGGCCTCAT